>DAOOIT010000042.1 GCA_035384565.1 Planctomycetota bacterium
CTATTTCGCTCCTTCGGAGCTCCCGCCGCCGCCCACAATTCCGGCCCACACCCCAGACGGGGAAGTGGAGGGTCGGAATCGTCGGCGGCTTCTGCCGCGGAAATCCCCGGAAAGAGGGGAAGGCCCGCTGCAAAGGCAGCCGCGAACGTCCCGCCTGCGGCTCGCTTCCTCCGTTCGACAAGCGGGACGCCTGTCGCCACAGGAATCCGCGCTGGAAACCAGACACGGCACCCCCATACTTGCTCAGCTCTCCCGCCGCCGAGAGTTGAGCAAGTATGGCGCTTTGGCGATCCGGGCGGCTCCGTGGCCTTTCCGCCCATACTTGCTCAATTTCCTCCCCCTCGCAGATGAGCAAGTATGGCGCCGGGGCGCTCCGGGGCACTTCGTGGCTGTTCCCGCCCCCTTGCATCCCTTCCGCACGCGGGAGCCCGCAAGCACACTCGCGGCCGGGGCGGCAAGCCCTCGTCGCGTGCCCGCCTGCAAGGAGACTCGCTCGGGTGCGACCCGGAATAGCAGGTGGCCCTGCTCCTGGGCAGCGGGTTCCATGTGGCACAGCCGTCCTCGGCTGTGCTTGTGGGCGGGACGTCCCCGTCCCGCGGTCCGCGGCGTGGGGACACGCCGCCCACAATGTCCCCCACAGATGAGGGCGCTGGTGCCGTACGGTCGTCTGCTTTCCCGGTTCGCGCCCGACTCGCCTCCCGCGGTTGACAGCGGACCGCCGCAACGGTATGGTCCAGGGGGAATCGCAGAGAGGATGGCGATGGAATACGCCGGCTTCACGCTCGACCCCTTTCAGGAACAGGCCATCGCGGCGATTGACCGCGGGCACTCGCTGATCGTGGCCGCGCCCACAGGCGCGGGCAAGACGCTCATCGCCGAATACGCCATTGACCAGGCCATGCGGCGCGGCCGCCAGATCGTCTACACCGCGCCCATCAAGGCCCTCTCGAACCAGAAGTTCCGCGACTTCTCGGCGAAGTACCCCGACCGCATCGGCATCCTCACCGGCGACGTGAGCATCAATTACGACGCGCCCTGCCTGATCATGACGACCGAGATCTTCCGCAACACCCTGCTCGAGGACCCCGACCGCCTGGCGAAGGTGGACTTCGCGATCTTCGACGAGTTCCACTACATCAACGACATCGAGCGCGGCACGGTGTGGGAGGAGAGCGTGATCTTCGCGCCCGAGAGCATCCGCTTCATCTGCCTGAGCGCGACCATGCCCAACATCGCCGAGCTGGCCGGCTGGATGCGCGAGGTGCGGAGCGCGCCCGTCGAGGTGATCGTCGAGGACCACCGCCCCGTGCCCCTCGACCATGCGCTGTGGGCCGACGGCTACGGCGTGCACAGCCTCGGCTCGCTCGAGCGCCTGATGCACGACCTGGCCCGCGGCCAGCGCATCCCGCGCCGCCAGCACTTCGGCTCCGAGGCGCTGCTCGACACCCTCGTGGCCTCCTGCCGCCTGCCCGTGCTGTACTTCTGCTTCAACCGCCGCCTGTGCGAGGCGCGGGCCGAGGCCAACGCCCGCCGCAATCTGCTCACCAGCGATGAGGCGGCCGAGGTGGCGCGCCTGTTCGAGGAGCTGTGCGACCGCTTCGACGTGGCCCACGAGGCCAGCGCCGTGCTCATGGGCGAGCTGGTGCGCCGCGGCGTGGCCTTCCACCACGCCGGCATCCTGCCCACCCTCAAGGAGGTTGTCGAGCGCCTCTTCACCAGCGGCCTCATCAAGATGCTCTTCACCACCGAAACCTTCGCCCTCGGCGTGAACATGCCCGCGCAGACCGTGGTGCTCGACGCCCTCGAGAAGTTCCACGGCACCCACTTCGGCTACCTGCGCGCCCGCGAATACCAGCAGATGGCCGGCCGCGCGGGCCGGCGGGGCCTGGACACCCGCGGCTACGTCTACGCCCGCCTCGACACCGACGAGGTGCGCTTCGAGGGCGTCAAGCGCGTCGTGGCCGGGCCGCCCGAGCGCATCGAGAGCCAGTTCAACCTCTCCTACGCCACGATCCTCAGCCTCTACGGCCGCTGGGGCGGGCGGCTCTTCGACGCCTGCGACCGCAGCTTCGCCGCCTACCAGGCCCAGCAGCCGCGCAGCCGCAAGGGGCGCAACCCGCACGTCTCGCTGCGCAAGCAGGTCGAGCACCGCCTCAAGGTGCTCCAGACGCTCGGCTACCTCGGCAAGCGCGGCGTCACGGCCAAGGGCGAGTTCGCCATCCGCATCCCCGGCTACGAGCTGCCCACCACCGAGCTGTTCTTCGCCGGAGTCTTCGACGAAGTGAACGCGCACGGCATCAACGTGCTCGTGAACGCCATCGTGCACGAGGCGCGGCGGGCCGAGCTGGGCGCGCCCCCGCCCCGCCACCTCATCCCCCACGTCCGCCGCCGCGCCATCAAAGCCGTCAAGCGCATCTTCAACCTCGAAAAGCAGTACGGCGTGCTCGACCCCGTGCGCAGACTCGACTTCAGCCTGGGCGTGGCCGTGAACGCCTGGAGCCGGGGCGCCGACTTCGCCGACCTCGCGTCGCTCACCCGCGCGGCGGAGGGCGACATCATTCGCTCGCTGCGCATGACTATCCAGATACTGCGCCAGCTCAAGTACGCCACCGACGACCCCGCGCTGCGCGACAAGCTGTGGGAGGCCGAGCGCGCCCTCAACCGCGGCGCCGTGGACGCCGAGCGCCAGCTCCGCGCCGGCTGCGATGAGCCAGACGCCAGGCAGCAGTCGGCAGGAGGCAGTCAAGAGGAGGGGGCAACACCGACCAGCCCCGCGACGCCCGGGGCGACATGAGCGCCGCATCGTCCTAAGTGAAGATAGCGCAAGATATTATGGCTTGCTATAGAAACGCTCCAGGATGGCCCAGGACGCGTTTCGGAGAGCCCATGAGACCTACGGGTCATTGGGCGCCGTAACTCGAGGTGCCGATCGCCGCAAGCGTAGCGCTCAACTGGCCTTACGCAGCGTGTCTTGGAAATCAGACTCCGCCTCCGGAAGGCCCCAAAACGCATTTCCAGCGCCTCTGGGGCGCGCTGGCCGCATCGGCGGGGAGGGCGACTCCTCGCGTCAGGGCTTGGTGGGCAGGCGGCTGAACGGGCGCGGGTCGGGGGTGAGCCAGGCCAGAATCACCCACCCGGCGAGGTCGTTGCGCACCGGGGCGTCGGGCGCGATGAACTCGCGGATCCCGCCCTTGGGCGTGACGGCGAAGTCGCGCAGCCAGGTGCGGGCCTTGCGGATGTCATTGAAGCGGTTGCCGACGCGCCCGGCCCCCAGGCAATAGGCCGCCACGGGCAGCACGAAGGCGCGGTCGTCCTTCCTCTTGCGGAACGAGCCGTCGGGGGCCATGCGGGCCTCCAGCCACTTGAGCGCGGCCTCCGTCTCGCGCGAGGCGCCCAGCACCCAGGCCAGGTAGGCCTGAGTGAACTGGCTCTCCGCGTCGTCCACGGGGGGGATGAGGCTGCCCGCCTCGTCAATGGCCGTGGCGAAGGCTTGCTCGCGCTTGTGGAAGAGGTGCTGGGGAATGTGCTGCTCGAGGCGGCTCGCGGCGAGGCGGCAGCGCGCCTGGCCGGTGAGGAAGCTGCCCGCCCAGAGGCCCAGGAGCACGTCGGCCTGGTCGCGCGCGCGCTGGCGGCGGCATAGCTCCCAGGTGTCCTGGCCCTTGGGTTGCACCCAGCCCAGGTAGAAGAGGTCGTTGGGCCCGCGGTTCTTCTCGAGGAGGAAGTCGAGGGCGGCGTACACGTGCGGCCGGCAGGCGACGGCCAGCGAGTCATCGGTCGCCAGATCGGTGTAGAGGGCGACGTGGTAGAGGAACAGGGCCGCGGCCGAGGAGCAGCCGCGAGTGTCCTGCGCGCCGCCGTCGAGCGCGGTGGGCAGCGCCACGTGGGGCGTCTGGGCGGCGTGGGCGTGGTGCCAGGTTCCCGCCCACTGGCCGTCGCGCTCCATCGCGAGGGCCAGCCACTTGATGCCGTCGCGCCAGGCGTTGCGGTAGGCGACGCGCCCCGTGGTGCGATAGGCGTAGGCGGCGGCGAGGAGCGAGCGCGCCATCGCGCCGTCCTCGTTCGCCCGCAGGGCGCCGGGCGCGTCGGGGATGCAGCCCTGGGGCGTCTGTTGCGCGAGGGCGAAGTCGGCCACCTCGCGCACGCGCGGGTTCAACGAGAGCTGGGCGTGGGCCGAGATGGCGAGGAGGATGGTGCCTGCGGCGACCGCGTGGCGTGCCGGCATGGCGGGCCCCTCACTTCTTCTTCGGCGGCGGCTCCTTGGCGGGGACGGCGGCGGGCCTGGGCAGCGTGCGGGGCGGGTTGTCGAGGTCGAGGTCGGGGCGGTTGCCGAAGTCCTCGGTCCACGGGCCGCCCTGGCCGACTCCGATCTCGTTGTGGCCGCCGAGCATGTTGCGGTGGTGGCCCGAGCTGTTGTACCACATGCGGAAGGCCATTTCGGGCCCGCCGCCGCTGGCGCAGTTCTCGCCGCGGAAGTGGTGGTAGCCCTCGAGCGCGCAACGGTCGCCGGGCGACCGGCGCCCGGGCGTGGGCGACTCGTGGGCGAAGTAGCCCAGGCGCTCCATCTCCTGGCTGTGCTTGCGCGCGGCCTGGGTGAGCGGCTCGCTGATGGCCAGGGGCTTGAGGCCGAGCTGCATGCGGTACTCGTTCGTAAGGTCTACCACCTTCCGCTCGTCGCTCGTGAGCGTGGTGCGGATCAGGCGGTTGTAGCGGGCCACGCGGTCGCACAGGGCCGTGTACTCCGCCTGTTCCTGCACGATCTTCAGCAGCTCGGGGCTCCAGCCCATCAGCTTCTCGAGCGGGGGGCGGAACTCGACGTCCTTGACCCCCAGCTTCTCGAGCCGGGCGTCAATCTCGCACACACGCTCGTAGGCGCGCGGGATGCGCTCGAACCGCTTGACCAGCGGGTCGAAGGCCTTGGTGAAGAGGGGGTGATACGCCTTCACCGCGTCCACCGCCTTGTCCACGATCGGCTGGCCGATGCGGCCGTGGTCGGCGTCGGGGTAGATCTTCGTGTCGAAGATCACGCGCAGGGCCTCCTTGCGGGCCTCGGCGAGCTTGGTGTAGCCCGTGAGGAGCTTCTTCTGGGTGTCGTCGGAGAGGCAGATCTCGCGGCAGGCGGCCACGGCCGCGGCGCGGATGGCGAGCAGGTCGGCCACGAGCTGCTTGCGCCCCTCGTCGCCCGCGGCGAGGTAGGCGTCGTAGGCCTTCTCGCGTTCGGCCCGGTCCTTGCTCCAGAGCTTCGGCTTGAGCGCCTCGAAGCGGCTCGTCTCCGGGGCGCCGGTCCCCGAAGAAGGGGGCTCTACCGCCGCCGCAACGGCGCACAGAGCGGCCACGAACAGGCTGGCGAGGCGGACTCGTCTCATCGGCTGGACTCCGGGGGTCAGGCCCGCATGATACCAGGGCCGCACGCGGAAAACAAGGGCGGTTCAGCTTGTCTTTGCGACGCCCTTGCGCTAAGCTGCCGCCCAAAGGAGCGGACATGAACAAGATACGCCATCTCCGCGTCCTGCTGCTCCTGTGCGCCGGCGTCGCCCTGGCCGCCCCACCGCGCCAGGAGTTGAGCCTCAACGGCGAATGGGCCTGCTCCATCCCACCGGGCAAGCCCAGCAGAGTGATGGTGCCGGGTTACCTGAGCGGCGTGGACGACGAGGTGGCCGCGCTCTCCCGCGAGTTCGCCGTGCCCGAGGCGATGCGGGGCCAGCGCCTCAAGCTCCGCTTCGGCAGCGTGAAGTTCAACAGCACGGTCCTCGTCAACGGCAAACAGGTCGCTACCCACTTCGGCGGATACGAGCCGTTCGAGGTGGACGTGACAGATGCCGTGAGCGTTGAGAAGCCCAACCAGCTCGCCGTCCGCTGCCACACGTGGGCCGGCGTGATGACCGACGGCCCGAAGCAGTTCAGCAAAGCGGGCGGCTGGGACCAGGTGCGCAGCGCGCCCCGCGACCGCATCCTCGCCCCCATCGGCGGCCTTTACGGCCTCTACGGCATCTGGGACGACGTGACGCTCGTCTCGCACCCCGCTGTCTACATCAAGGACCTTTTCATCAAGCCCTCCGTCCGCCGAAGCGAACTGGTCGTGGACTACACCCTCGCCAACGAGTCCGAAGCAGACGCCGAGGTGGAGCTCTCCGCCGTCGTCGAAGAGGCCGTCACCCTCTCCAAGACCACCGTCAAGGTCCCTGCCGGCAAGACCGCCACCGTCAGCCTCAAGGCCCCCTGGCCCAAGCCCCGCCTCTGGTCCCACGCCGACCCCCATCTGTATGCTCTGAAATCGCAAATCGCAAATCGCAAATCGCAAATCAACGACGAAGTCGTGACCCGCTTCGGCTTCAGAGAGTTCTGGTGCCAAGGCCCCGATTTCTACCTCAATGGCTCGAAGATGCACCTTCTCGCCTCCAGCGGCTGGCCGCCCCACGGCCCCCAGACGCGCGAGGAAATCGCCGCCTTCTGGAACGGCCTCAAGGCCTGCGGCTGCGTGGCCTTCCGCACCCACACCCAACCCTGGCCCGCCGCCTACTACGACGTGGCCGATGAACTCGGCCTCCTCGTCATCCCCGAAGGCGCCGTGTGGAACGACGACGATGTCTACCGCGTCAACGACCCCGCCTTCTGGGACAACTATGCCGCCCACCTCGCCGCGATGGTGGGCAGCCTCAAGAACCACCCCTCCGTCGTCATGTGGAGCCTCGAAAACGAGTTCACCGGCGGCCGCGTCAACGACAACACGCCCTACCCCAAGGAACAGCTCATCCGCCTCGGCAAGCTCGTCAAGCAGCTCGACCCCACCCGCCCGATTATGTATGAATCGGACGGCGACCCCGGCGGCGTGGCCGACGTCATCGGCATCCACTATCCGCACGAGTATCCCGACTACACCTGCTGGCCGAACGAGGGCTACTGGCTCGACAAGCCGAGCCCCGGCAGCGGAGGCGGCGGCATCTTCCTCAACGGCGAAAAGCAGTTCCTCTGGAAGCGCGACAAGCCGCTCTACATCGGCGAGTTCCTCTGGGTCCCCTCCAGCGACCCCGCGCCGCACACCATCTTCTTCGGCGACGACGCCTACCGCGACTACCACCTCTACCGCAACCTGGCGAAGGCCGAGGCCTGGAAGATGCAAATCCTCGCCTACCGCGTCCAGGGCGTCAGCGGCATCTGCCCCTGGACCGTCACCGAGGGCGGCCCGCTGGACGACACGAACGCCCTCTGGCGTGCCCACAAATGGGCCTACCAGCCCATCGCCGCCTATTGCCTCGACTACGATAGCCGCTTCTACGCCGGCGAGAAGGTGACCCGCCGCATCGCCATCTTCAGCGACATCCTGGAGCCCTCCAAGCTCACCTTGTCCTGGACCCTTTCTCTCGGCGGCAAGACCGTCGCGGAAGGCAGCGAGAAGGTGGAGCTTGGCCCCGCCGGGCAACAGGGGCTGAACGTCACCGTGCCGATGCCGAGCGTGGACGAGCGCACGCCGGCACAGTGGCGTGTCACCCTCGACCGCGACGGCCGCCGCGCGTTCGACGAGACCCACGCCTACGCCGTCTTCCCGCGTCCCACGTTGCCCAAGCTGGCGGCCCGCATCGGCCTCTACGACCCCAAAGGCGCCACGCGCAAGCTCTTCGAGTCCAACGACCTTGCGGCCGCTCCGGTCGAAGCGCTCGACAAGCTGCCCGCTGGCCTGGACGTCCTGGTCATTGGGGCCGGAGCCTTCGCCGCTGAGAAAGCCGGCGGCCCCGTCATTGGCCGCGTGGACCCGCGCCGCGCTGCGCTCGACACCTTCACCGCTCAGGGCGGCCGCGTGCTCGTCCTGGAGCAGCAGGCATATCCCGAGGGCCTTTTCGGCTTCGGCCTCACGTCCCACAGCTCCACCATGGCCTTCCCACTCCAGTCGGACCATCCGATCCTCCACGGCCTCGCGCTCGGGCCGGGGGGCCTCCGGTTCTGGCGCGGCGATAACCTCGTGGCGGAGCGCGAGCCCACGAGGCCGGCGAGCGGCGCGTTTTGTCCCATCATCGTGTCTGGCTCTGCCGCTGGCCTCGACCATGCGCCGCTCCTCCAGCGCTTCGTCGGGCGCGGCTGCATCGTCCACGCCCAACTCAAACTGGTCGAGAAGTTCACTGCCGAGCCGATCGCGGCGCAACTGCTCGGCCGCCTGCTCACCTTCCTCGCCGAGTACCGGCCGAAGGAGCGGCGGACCGCCGTGGCAGGCGGCTCACCCGACTACAGGGCCTGCCTGCGCCGCCTGGGCCTCCGCTTCGATGACCTGACAGGCCGGCTCGCGGGCGCCGACCTCTCCCGGTACTCGCTCCTCATCTGCCGAGGCGACGTGAGAGACGCCGACAGGATCCTCCAATTCATCCGGCAGGGTGGCGCCGTGCTGGCCCACCGCCTCTCGCCTGAGGCGTTCCAGGAGCTTCGCCGAGCCTTCGGCCTCGATCTGACCCTCGCGCACTACTCGGGCATCGCCTCCCGAGCCGACACCGACCCCTTGGGCTTCCTCGCGCGCGAGGACCTCTACTGGCTCGGCGAGCATCGCGGGATCAGTTGGGCCGAGACGCCGCGGGCGGGGAACATGGCCGACTCCGTGCTCGGCCTCTCGCTCGACCCGGCGAAGGCCAAGAGCCACGAGGTCGAGGGCTGGGCGCTTCAGGGCGGAATCGTCGAGCGGCGCGAGGACCACGTGGTCTTCGCCACGGTCGGCTCGGCCACTGGCGAGGTCGAGTTCCCCGAGGACGGCCTCTACGTCTTCGGCATCGTGGGACGCGGGACCCCGTGTCACGGCGACTACCCCATTGCGTCGGTCGCGGTGGATGGCCGAACGCTCGGCGCCGTGTCGGTGGATTCGCCTCAGGTTTGCACCCGCACGACGTTTGGCGAGGTGGCCAAAGGGCGGCACAAGGTCACTGTCTCCTTCACCAACGACGCGAGCGATCCGGCGAAGGGCGAGGACCGCAATCTCATCGTGGACAAGCTCCTCATCGCCCGCCACGAGAAGAAAGGCGATCTCCTCTTCCTCACCACGCCGCCCGCCGTTGCCTGTCTTCCCAGGGGCGAGGGCCTGCTTGTTCTGGACTTCCTGCGCTGGGACACGGAGGAGCGGAACGCGCGGAAGGCGGCGCGATATGCCTCAACGCTGCTCGCGGCCCTCGGCGGCGACTTCGCCGACCGCCCAAGCTGGGCCATCGAGTGCGAGACGATGTCGCCCCAGCCCGACATGGGCTGGTTCCGCGCAGACAACACAGCGGCGCATCTCGCGTGCAACGGCTGGATCAAGACGCCCATCGAGGTCGCCGTCGCGGGACGCTACACGATGGAGCTCGTGGCCGGCGGCACGCCCGCCCAGGGCGTCTACCCCGACGTGGAAATCAGCGTTGACGGCAAGAAGGCGGGCGAGGTGCAGCTCACGGGCGGCGGGCTCCGCCCCTATCCCGTCGCCATTGACCTGCCCGCTGGCAAGCACGAGCTGGCGCTGCGGTTCACGAATGACTTGAATGTGGGGGGCGAAGATAGGAACTTGACCTTGGATAAGGTTGTTTTCTACAGGGAGTGAGGTGCTGCGGTAGGTGGCGTGATACGGGATACGGGAAACGTGAGATGAAGAAGGGCGCAATGCTGTCAGGCTTGTGTCTTCTCACGCATCACGTTTCACGCATCACGAATCCCCTCACACCGTCAAGGAGCCCACTGATGCCCCCCAACCTCGAAGCGCTGTTCAATCGAGCGAAGCAGATCCGAATCACGCTCCTCCGCATGATGGGCTCCGGCAAAGCCCACCACTTCGGCGGGTCGCTGTCGTGCGTCGAAATCCTCACTGCTCTCTACTTCTACAAGATGCACTACGAGGAGGGCGAGCCGGGACACGACGACCGCGACCGCCTTGTGATGAGCAAGGGCCACGCTGTGCCCACGCAATACGCCTGTCTCGCAGCGCTGGGCGTTCTGAAGCCTGAAGAGGTGCCCTCGCTGAAAACGCTCGGCTCGCGCCTCCAGGGCCACCCCGACGTGCGGAAGACGCCCGGCCTGGAGGCCCCCACGGGGTCGCTCGGCCAGGGCCTTTCGTTCGCAAACGGCCTCGCCCTCGCGGCCCGGCTCGACAAGGCATCGCATCGCATCTACGTGCTCCTTGGCGACGGCGAGCTGGACGAGGGGCAGGTCTGGGAGGCCGCCATGACCGCCGCCCACCATCGCCTCGACAACCTCACCGCCATCGTGGACCGCAACGGCCTCCAGGCCCAGGGCGCGACCGAGGCAATGAAGCGCCTCGATTCCGTCCCCGCCAAGTGGGAGGCTTTCGGCTGGCGGGTGCTCGAGTGCGACGGCCACGACTTGAAGGCTCTGTGCGCCGCCCTCGACGAGGCGGCCGCCACCCGCGGCCGGCCGAGCGTGGTCATCGCCCGCACGGTGAAGGGCAAGGGCGTGTCGTTCCTCGAAGGCCGCTACCAGTACCACAACGCCGCGCTGAGCGCGGAGGAGATCGGCTGCGCGCTGAGGGAACTCGAAGAGCGGTGTTAGGTGTTGGGTGTTCGGTGTTGGGGGTAGGCCCGCGACACCTTGGTCTTCCTCTTCATCCCCAACACCTGACATCCAACACCGCACGGGAGCAACCACAGATGCCCACCCCCGCAAAAGAAGCCACCCGCGACGCATTCGGCCGCGCGCTCGTGCGCCTGGGCGAGCGCGACGCCCGCGTGGTGGTGCTCGACGCTGACCTGTTTCGCTCGACCCGCACGAACCTGTTCGCCGAGAAGTTCCCCAACCGCTTCTTCGAGATGGGCATCGCGGAGCAGGACATGGTGAGCACGGCCGCGGGCCTGGCGATGGCGGGCAAGATCGCCTTCGCCAACAGCTTCGCCGTCTTCATCACCGGGCGCGCCTTCGACCAGGTGCGGCAGCAGGTGGCACTACCCGCACTCAACGTCCGCTTGTGCGGCTCCAGCGCCGGCCTCACCCTGGGCGCCGACGGCGCGACGCATCAGAGCGTGGTGGACGTTGCCCTGATGCGCAGCCTGCCGAACATGACGGTGATCGTGCCCTGCGACGGCCCGGAGACCGAGCGCGCGGTCGAGGCGTCGCTCAGCCACCCCGGCCCCATCTACCTGCGCCTGAGCCGCTACGACACGCCCGCATGGACGGCCGGCGTCACCGACTTCGCCATCGGCAAGGCCAGCTGCCTGCGCGAGGGGTGCGACATCACGATTGCGGCCACGGGCGTCATCATGGGCGAAGTGCTCGCGGCAGCGGAGCGTCTGGTGGCGAAGGGTGTCTCGGCCGAGGTGCTCGACGTGCACACCGTTAAGCCCCTCGACGCCGACGCCATCCTGGCCTCCGCCGCGAAAACGGGCCGCCTCCTCACCGTCGAGGAGCACAGCATCATCGGCGGTCTCGGCAGCGCCGTGTGTGAACTCATCGCCGAGCGGGCCGACAGGCACATCCCCGTCCGTCGCCTGGGCATCCGCGACACGTTTGGCGAATCGGGCAGCGCCGACGAGCTGCTGGAGCTGCACCGCCTCACCGCGCCGCACATCGCCCGCGAGGCGGAGGCGGTGATCGGTGTTGGGGGTGAGGTGTTGGGGGTGAGGAGAAGAGCCTCTGGCACATTCCTCTTACCCCCAGCACCTACCACCTGACACCCAACACCGTTCATTGGAAGGAGCGATTCCGTGAAAGCGCTTGTCTACTATGGCCCCCGCGACCTCCGGATCGAAGACCGTCCTGACCCGCCGCTTTGCCCGAATGATGTGCGCCTCGCGGTGCGGGCCTGCGGCATCTGCGGCTCGGAGCTGCACGCCGTCCTCGAGGCCCAGGAGCGCCGCAAACCGGGCATCGTCATGGGCCACGAGTTCGCGGGCGAGGTGATCGAGACCGGCCCGCAAGTGACCGCCTGCCGCGTGGGCGATCGCGTGGCGGTTCAGCCCCTCACCCACTGCGGGCGGTGCGAGCTATGCCTCGCCGGCCGCCCCAACGCCTGCCCGAACCGCACACTCTACGGCATGACCTGGGGCATGCCCGGCGGCTATGCCGAACGCGCCGTGGTGACGGAGGACCGCTGCTTCCCCATCGCCGACGGTGTATCTTACGAACTCGCCATCCTGGGCGAGCCGCTGGCCGTGGCCCTTCACGCCCTGGGCCGAGGGCCTGCGACGCCGGCGCGCTCCGTCGCCGTCATCGGCGCGGGGACGGTGGGCCTGCTCACCCTTGCCGCCCTCTCGACCCTCAAGCCCGAGCGCGTCTTCTCCACCGACAAGGTGGCGTGGAAGCTCGACCTCGCGGCAGCGTTCGGCGCGACTCCCCTGTTGGCCGGCCGCGATGATGTCCGGGCGGCAGTCCGCGACGCCACGCAGGGGAGGGGGGTGGACTGGGCCATCGAGGCGGCGGGCTTCGAGGAAACGGTCGCCCTCGCCCTCGACCTCACGCGCCCCGCCGGCCACCTCACCTGCATCGGCAACGCCGAGGCCCACATCGGCCTCAGCCTTCACGCCATCGTCCAGGGCGAGCGCACGCTCATGGGCTCTTACGGCTACACGGATGCCGACTTCCGCCGCGGCCTGGAACTCGTCGCCGCCGGCCTCGTGCCCGCGACTCTCCTCGCCGAGCGCCGCGTCACCCTCGACAGCGCCCCCGCCGACCTCGTGGCCCTCGCCACGGGCGCGTGGTCCTGCATCAAAGCCGTCCTCGTGCCGTGAAGCGCGATCTGGGGAGAACCTTCTTGGGAAAGAAGGCTTCTCCCCAGACCCCTCTCCAAGAACCTTCACATTGGCGCGGGCATTCGGGCTCGGATGCCCGAATGCCCGCGCCGGCGTCGGAGGTCTCGGCAATGAGGGGGGTTGGGGGAGGAAACCCTTTTCCCCAGAAGGGATTCCTCCCCCAGGCTCATCTCGGCTTGTAGAGCTCGGGCCGGCGGCACTTGAGGAGCGCGGCGCGGAGGTCGCCCTTGGCCTCGGGGGCGTTGCGGCCGGAGTACATCTGGTCGAATGCCTCGGGCTTGATGCCGCGAATCACGGGGTCGGGATAGGGGCCGGCCTTGCGGACGGCTTCGGGCCATTCGTAGTACTTCGGGCGGTTGTCGAGCTGGAGCGTGACGACGAGCGGCTCATTGCCCGTGGCGTACTGCGAGGCAGCCAGCACGAAGCCCCACGGGTCGGCGATGTAGGTGCGGTGGTCGGTCTGGCGGGTGCCCCCGGCGGCGCGCAGCAGGAAGTAGCCGTTGTCCACACAGCGGCTGAGGTCGCGGATGCGCGTGTGGTCGGTGAAGGGGCCGGCGTCCTGCGTCGGCAGCAGCATCAGGTCGGCCTGGTGGAGCGCGGCTACGCGGTCAATCTCGGGCGAATAGACGTCGGCACAGATTTTCACGCAGACGCGGCCGAAGTCGAGGTCGAAGAGGCCCACCTTGTCGCCCGCCTGGTAGTATTTCGACTTCTTGTCGGTGGTCTGGTTGATCTTCGTGTAGCGGCCGAGCTCCCTGCCCTCGCGGTCGAAGACGATGGCCTCATTGAAGCCCCGGTCGAGCTCGCCCGCGATGACCACGTACATCTTGTGGCGCTTCGCGGCGTCGGCGATGCGGGCGAGGTAGCCGCGGTTGCGCTCCTTGTGCTTCTCGACCTCGGCGTCGTTGGCGTACCACACGTACTCCCACAGGCACACGAGGTCGCAGCCCGCCGCGCCGCAGGCGTCGAGCTTGGAGATGAGGCGATTGATGTCGCCCTCGCACTCGATGGCGGCAGCCTTGATGGTCCGCTTCATCCCCTCCTTGCGCGGCAGGGGCGGGGGAAGCTCCGCCGCGGTGATGGCCGCATACTTGCCCGCCGCCTCGTAGCCGCCGTTGCGTGGCGTGCCGCCGAGGCGCGAGGCGGGAATCGTGGCGATGGCCACCCCGCCCGCGTGCCCGCTGTCGGCCACCGTGTGGCCGTCGGGGTCGAACACCTGCGCGCGGCCCAGCGGCCAGGTGCCCGTCCACGAGAAAGCGTTGCGAGAGCCGCCGTAGCCCTCCTTGCCGGCATATCGGGCGACGGCGATGTGCAGGCCGTTGTGCACGGCGCGGCCCTGGAGCGTGAGGGTCTCCAGATGCTCGTCGCGGATGGGGAAGGGGGATGTTGACGAGACGACAAGGCTCGCCCCCCGCTTGCGCAGCACGGCGTCAATCTCGGGGAAATAGTGGTCGGTGCCGGCCGTCATCCCGATCGCGCCGATGTCGGTCGCAAACACGGGCAGGTCGTCGCCGAGGGCGATGTCGTCCTCGTAGGGCAGCCGGTGGCTCTTGCGGTACTTGCCAACGACCTTCCCCTCGCGGTCGCACAGGAACGAAGTGACGAAGGTCTTGTCGCCCTCTCGCTCGCGCAGGTTGGCCACGACGAGCATCTTGTGCTGTGCTGCCTTCTTCGCGATCGCGTCGGCGGCCGGGCCGGGGATCGTCTCGGGCGGCTGATACACGCACTCCTCGGGCAGGCAGGCGATGTCGGCCCCCGCCGCGCCCGCCTCGTCGAGCGCCCTCAGCGCGTTCTCCAGCGTCCGGTGCCCCTCGTCCCACACGAGCGACACGGCGGCGATTCTCACCCTCTTTGGCGGCGTGGCGGCCTCTCCGGCCCCGGCCAACGATGCGATAAGGAATACAAGCACGGCAATCGCTGCCCGCATGGCCAAATCTCCTTTCCGTCGCCCATCCTAGCGCCAACCCGCGCCTGCATCAACCGCATGCACCCCGGTTGACGCAGGCCGCGGCGTATCGTACGCTCTGACCAGATGACCGGCGATAGGGACGGCGTTCGTCACGGCCTGCGCGCTGGCTGGGCATCCTGTGGCCGCGTCCGGGAGGGATGGGGGGAGGGTTTCTTTCGGAGCAGGTGGGACGATGAGTAGACGAGTCGCTTCGGCTGGTTTCCTCCTGGCGGCCTTGATGGAGGCGAGCATGGCGGCACAGAGCTTTCACGTGGATGCCACGCGCGGTCGCGACGGGCAGGACGGCCTCACGCCGGAAACAGCGTGGCAGTCGCTGGAAAAGGTGAACGCGGCGCCGCTTCGCGCGGGCGACAGGGTGCTCTTCCGCCGCGGCGAGACGTGGCGGGGCCAACTCGTGCCGCGCAGCGGCGACGCCACAGGGCCAGTGACCTACGCCGCCTATGGCGAGGGGCCGAAGCCGCTCCTCCTCGGCTCCGTGGCGATGAACGCTCCCGACGACTGGCGCGACCAGGGCGGCGGCATCTGGGCGACCGCCACCATTCGCCCCGACGTCGGGAACCTCATCTTCGATGGCGGCAAGGCGACGGGCGTCAAGAAGTGGAGCGAAAAGGACCTTACGCAGGAGGGCGATTTCCTCTACGACCGCGCCTCCTCACGGGTCAAACTTCGCGCGGCGGCCAACCCCGCGACGCTCCACAAGAGCATCGAGCTGGCGCTCACCCGCCACATCATTGACCAGAGCGGCAAGGGTTACATCACCTACGAGGGCCTCGACCTGCGCTACGGCGCGGCCCACGGCATCGGCGGCGGCGGCACGCGGAACATCATCGTGCGCGACTGCGACCTCTCCTACATCGGCGGCGGACACCAGTTCACGCGGCCCGACGGCCATCCCGTGCGCTACGGCAACGGCATCGAGTTCTGGGCGGGCGCCCGCGATTGCCTGGTCGAGGGCTGCCGCCTGTGGGAGATCTACGACGCCGCGCTCACCAACCAGGGCAGCGGCACCAACGTGCAGGAGAACATCACCTACCGCCGCAACGTGATCTGGAACTGCGAGTACTCGTTCGAGTACTGGAACCGCGAGGAGAGGAGCCAGACGCGGAACATCCTCTTCGAGCACAACACCTGCGTGGACGCCGGGCGCGGCTGGGGCCATCGCCAGCGCCCCGACCCCAACGGGCGGCACCTGATGTTCTACCACAACAGCGCCGCGACGGAGGACTTCGTGATTCGCTACAACGTCTTCGCCAACGCCACGGGGAGCTGCCTGCGGCTCCACGGGCGCGATTGGACCGCCGCCTTGACGATGGACCGTAACTGCTGGTTCCAGGCCAAGGGCGCGCTGATCGTGTGGGGGAAGGAGACCTTCACGCCGGAGCAGTTTGCCGCCTATCAGCAGAGGACGGGGAAGGACGGCGGCTCCATCGTCGCGGACCCGAAGTTCCTCAAACCCGAAGAGCGCGACTACCGTCTCGCGGCCGACAGCCCGGCCCGGGCGCTGGGCGGCGAGCATGGCCCGGCGGGGGCGTTGCAGTGAGGGGGAACCGTGATGCGTGAGAAGAGAGGAGCCGCCATGGTCTCCTTTTGTCTTCTCACGTATCACGTATCACGTATCACGCATCTCGCCCCTCACTTCTCCACGTTGCTCATCTCGAACAGCCGGCCGTCGTGCAGCAGCACGAGCAGGTTCTGGGCGGGGGCTGGGCCTTCGGGGATGCGGCCGGGGGCGGCCGCGGCGATGTCGGCCACGGTGAAGGGCAGCTTCTTGTCGCCCGTGGGGTGGAAGTACATGTGGAGCGTATTGGTGTGGGAGGCGTCGGGGAGCAGGAACGAGCCGTAGCCGCGGTTGATGAGTGTCAGCCCGCCGGCCTCGGTGAGCACCAGATAGTCGGCCTTCTCGTTGCCATCATAGTCGAAGGCCACAGCGATAAGTGGCTTGAGGGGCTTCCCGCCCAGGCCCTTGTAGGCCGAGAACGGCGCGCCCGTCAGGCGCTCGAAGTCAGCGGGCTTGCCGCCCTTGCCGCCTACCTCGTAGCGGGTGACCCCGCTCTCGCGCACGACGAGGACCGCCAGCGCCCCGTCCTCGCTCCAGTCGGGCGAGAAGGCGGCGGCCAGAGGTGCCTCTCCGCCTTCCCAGAGCTGCCGGGCCACAGGCGGGACGCCTGTGCCGCCGGGGCTCTCCACGAGCAGGAGCTTGCCCGACTTGAGCAGCACGAGGGCGTCAGCCCTCTTGTCGCCCGTCGCATCCGCGAGCGCGCAGGCCAGCCATTCGGATTCGGGGGGAAGCGGGAGGGCGGCCTTTGCAGGCGCGAGCTTGTCGCCGGTGTTGAGGTAGAGCGTCGTGCCGAGCAGCAGATCGGGCTTCCCGTCGCCATTCACGTCGCCCGCGGCGCAGAAGGCGGCGTTGATGCCCGCCAGGCCCCAGGCATCCGTGGCATCGCTGTAGCCCTTGGCTGCGGCCAGGAAGAGATACACGCGGGACGGGGACGTCCCGCCCACAATCAGGTCGAGCCTCTTGTCGCCATTCACATCGCTCGTGATGAGCCACGCGGGCTTCTGGACGGGCAGCTTGGCGGCCTCGGCGGCGCCGCCGACGAAGGGGTCGGGGTATTCCTCCTTGGCGGGCACCTTGCCGGCCTTGATGTCCCTGACGAGTGCGACGAGGCCGCGGGTGGTGCCGGGGAAGCTGACCGCCGCGTCGGGCTTGGTCTGGATGACCCGCCAGGCGCTCGCCGGCGCGGCGCCAATGCCCTCGGCGAGCAGCCAGGTGTCGGCGATGTGAACCACGGCCACGGCCTTGCCGGCATCCTCGCCCGCGAACACGGCCGCGGGCTGGCCCACAGCGACCGAGGCGAACAGCCCGGGCGGCGTGGCCACCTGGATGCGGACCTTCTCTCCCGGCGCTTGGCCCTTGAGCGCCTCGTCCACCTTCACGTCGGCCACGCGGTTGTCGGGATTGGCGGCGGTGACGGTGCCGACGAGCACGGCCTTCGAGGCGCCGTAGATCTTCGACACCGGCAGGTCCACCTTGATCACCGCGAGCGCGGGTGCCGACAGAGCCAGCAAAGCTACCGCCAGGCAAGAACAACGTTTCATCGTGGCCTCCAAGAGCAGTGATGCCCCCTCCGCAGATTGCAGACAGTATACTCCAAGGGCTCCGGGGGCTTCAAGCGATGCGGCCATTGCAGCGCCGTGGCTAGGCGCGTAGAATGAGGCGAATGAGGCGATGCCACCCGCACGGAGGAACGTGATGAGAATCGCGGAACTGGCGGCACTGCTGGTCGGGCTTGGCGCGGCGCAGGCTGTGGCGGCGGGCATTGTCTACCCACAGCGCTGGGTGTACGTGAGCCGCGGCCTGCACCAGGACAGCGACGTCGCGGAGATTCGCGACATCGTGCGCACCGCCTCCGAGCACGGCCTGAACGGCATGGTGCTGGCGACGGGGTGGGACCGCCTGGACCTCCAGCCGCCGCACTTCTTCGCGCGGGTCGAGCAGGTGAAGGCCATGTGCCAGCAGCACAAGATCGAGATCATCCCCATCCTCTTCTCGGCCGGCTACGGCGGCAGCGTGCTGGCCCACGACAAGAGCCTCGCGGCCGGCATCCCCGTGCGCGACGCGCTCTTTGTGGCGAAGGGGGGCGAGGCGCGGCTTGTGCCAGACCCGCCCGTCGAAGTCGCCAATGGCGGCTTCGAGGACTTCAAGGGGAATCAGCTCAAGGGCTTCCGCTTCCACGACAAGCCGGGCGAGGTGAGCTTCGTGGACACCGCGGTGGCCCACGGCGGCAAGGCGTCCCTGCGGTTTGAGACCTCTGGGGCTGACAAACACGGCCACGCCCGCGTGATGCAGGAGGTCGCCGTCAAGCCCCACCGCTGCTATCGCGTGAGCGTGTGGGTGAAGACGGACGGGCTGGAGCCCAAGGGTGCCTTCCGCGTCCAGGTGCTGACGGAGAAGAGCCGCGCCCTCGCCCCGTTCGAGCCGCAGGTGCCCGCGACGAGCGACTGGCGGGAGGTCGTCCTCGGCTTCAACAGCCTCGAGTACGACAGGGTCCGGATCTACCTCGGCGCCTGGGGCGGGCGGAGCGGGAAGTTCTGGGTGGACGACCTGACGGTCGAGGAGGTCGGCCTCATCAACGTCCTCCGTCGCCCCGGCACACCAGTGGTCGTCAAGGGGGAAGCGTCGGGCACGGTCTACGAGGAGGGCAAGGACTTCGCGCCCATCGCCGACCCGAAGCTGAACTTCCGCTTCGACCACGTCGGGCCGGCTATCAAGCTTCTCCCCGGCACCCGCATCGCCGAGGGCGAACGACTCCGCGTGAGCTACTACCACGGCATCGCCATCAATCAGGGGCAGGTGAGCGTGTGCATGAGCGAGCCGAAGCTCTATGAGATATGGCGCGAGCAGGTCCGCCTGGTCCAGAAGCACCTGGCCCCGGCCAAGTGGCTCCTGAGCATGGACGAGGTCCGTGCCGGCGGCTCGTGCGAGGCGTGCAAGGGCCGCAAGATGACGATGGGCGAAATCCTCGGCGACTGCATTACCCGCCAGTTCCAGATGATCCGCGAGGCCAATCCAAAGGCCGAGGTCTATTGCTGGTCCGACATGCTCGACCCGAACCACAATGCGCATGGGGACTACTATCTGGTTGAGGGCGACTTCGCCGGCTCGTGGCAGCACGTGCCGAAGGACCTGATCATCGTCTGCTGGTACTACGAGAAGCGGGAGCCGAGCCTGGCCCACTTCTCGAAACTCGGCTTCAAGACCCTCGCGGGCGCCTACTACGATGCCGACACCCTCGACAACCCGAGGGGCTGGCTCGAGGCCCTTGACAAGACCCCCAGCGCTCTGGGCATCATGTACACCACGTGGCAGAACAAGTACCAGTTGCTCGGGCCGTTCGGCGAGCTGGCGAGCAAGAGGTAGGATAGGACCGATAGGACAGGGAAGCGTTGCCAGGTCCTATCTGTCCTGTCCGTCCCATCAGTCCTATCCCCGCAACAGCGCAGGAGAACTGCAATGCACGAGATCATGTGGGGCCTGGCCATCGCGATGCTCGTGTCCGCCGTGACGGCGCGGGGCGCCGAGAAGGAGGACCTGAGCTGCCTTCCCCCCAAGGCGGGCGAGCGGATGTTCCACGCCTACTTGCTCGGCGAGTGTCAGAAGCACTTCGACGCGCGGCGGAAGACGATTGACGCCTTCACGACCGCCGACCAGGTGCTCGCACGCCAGAAGGAGATGCGGGCGAAATGGCTCGCCGCCGTCGGGCCGTTCCCCGAGAGAACCCCCCTCAACGCCAAGGTCACAGGTACGTTCGAGCGCGACGGCTATCGCGTCGAGAAGGTCATCTACGAGAGCCGCCCGAACCATCACGTCACCGCCTGCCTCTACATCCCGACGACGGGCAAGCCGCCCTATCCCGCCATCCTCAACCCCTCGGGCCACAACGGCGATGCCAAGGCCGGCGGCGGAAACCAGGAGGTGGCGATGCTGGCGGCGAAAAACGGCTTCGTCGCCCTCTCCTACGACCCCATCGGCCAGGGTGAGCGCGTCCAGACCCTCGACGCCAACGGCAAGCCGCTCATGGCCGGCACCACCGAGCACACGCAGATTGACATCGGGGCGCGCCTCGTCGGCCTCTGCACCGCGCACTATCGCATCTGGGACGGCGTTCGTTCGCTCGATTACCTGCTCAGCCGCCCCGAGGTGGACCCCAAGCGCATCGGCGTCACCGGGTGCTCGGGCGGCGGCACGCTCACCTCGTATCTCCTGGCGACCGACGACCGCCTCGTCGTCGGCGCGCCCTCGTGTTACATCACCTCGCTCGAGCGCCTCTTCGCCACCATCGGCCCCCAGGACGGCGAGCAGAACATCCCCAACCAGGTGGCCGACGGCATCGAGCACGCCGACTACCTGATGATGCACGCGCCCAACCCGCGCATCATCCTGGCCGCGAGCAAGGACTTCTTCGACCAGCAGGGCACGTGGGCCACGTTCCGCGAGGCCAAGCGGCTCTACACCCTCCTCGGCCTGAGCGAGCGGGTGGACATCTGCGAGGTGCCCGGCGGCCACGGCTACCCGAAGGCCCAGCGCGAGGCGATGATCCGCTGGATGCGCCGCTGGCTCCAGGGCAAGGACGAGCCTGTGACCGAGCCCGACCTGAAGCCCGAGGCCGAGAAGGACCTCTGGGCCACCAAGACCGGCCAAGTGGTCTCCGAGCTGAAGGGCGTCACCGTCTGGGACCTCAATCTCCAGCGTGCCAAGGCCCTCGCCACCCAACGCGAGGCGTTCTGGAAAGACAACCCGAGGGCCAAATGCCTGGCCGAAGTGCGGCGGCTCGCGGGCGTTCGGGCCGTCGAGCCCAAGCCCACGGTCAGGACGGTGGGGCGCATCGAGCGCGAAGCCTGCTCCATCGAGAAGCTGCTCATCGAGCGGCCCGACGAAGTGCCCATGCCGGCGCTCCTCTTTGTGCCGAAGGCCGTTGGAGGGCGGCCGGGCGGGGTGCTCTACGTGGACGGCCGCGGCAAGGCCACCGACGCCGCGCCCGGCGGCCCCATTGACACGCTCGTGAAGGCCAACTGCGTGGTGCTGAGCATTGACGTGCGCGGTTGCGGCGAGACGGCCCCCGCCAAGCCGCAGGGCTACTGGCACAACGAGTTCCCCCTCGCCCACATCACCTTCCACCTCGGCCGGCCCTGGCTCGGCCAGAGGGTGGAGGACGCGCTCGCCGCCCTCGGCGTCCTCGCCGAGCGCCCCGAGGTGGACCCGGCGAAGCTGAGCATCGTGGGCGTCGAGAAGGGCGGCCCCGTCGCCCTCCACGCCGCGGCGCTCGACGAGCGCCTTCGCGAGGCCACCATCGAGCAAGCCATCGAATCGTGGATGGAGGTGGTCGCCACACCGCAGGCTAAGGCCCAGCTCAATCAGGTGGTACCTGGGGCGCTGGCGTGCTACGACCTGCCCGACTTGGTGAAGGCGATTGCACCAAGGAAGGTCACGGTTCGACAGGCGGTGGACGCGATGGGGAAGACCAAGTGATGCGTGACACGTGATGCGTGAGAAGAGAAGGCGAAAGAGCGGATGCCTGCCCTCTCTTCCTCTTCTCACGCATCGCGTATCACGAGTCGTGCGCCGGCCATTCTACCTCGTCGCGCTCTTCGACGAGGTGGCAGAACGGCTTCCACTCGAACTCGCGGCCCGAGATAGGGCAGCGGACCCTCACCGTCTTCGCGTCGGCGACCACAACCTCCCAGTCGCCCTGCCGCGGGCCGTCGAGGATGTGGATCTTCTGCCCCGGCTCGAACGGGTACTGCCGGAACAGGGCCACGCGGTGCTTTGCCACGGTCAGTCGCCCACAGGGAACTGAATCTCGGTGCGGAACTTCCTGGGGTCGCCCGAGCCGTCGGGGCCGGGGTGGACGAGGTAGATTTCGCGCGGCGGGCCGCTCGGGGTTTCGCCCTCGACCGACATCCAGGCGAGGAACTCTGCGTAATGCGCCGGCATCTCGTCATAGGGGCCTTGGACGACCACGGCCAGCACATCCGTGGCAGGGAGGTCTTTGACCTGAACGCTGCCCGAGCCCTTGGTGCCCCTGGCCACGGGCAGGCAGACTTCGAAGCGGCCGGCCGCCCAGTTCAGTTCGCTCGGCGATTCGAGGAAGCGCGTGAAGGCGGGGCCGGCCGGCGCAACACTGTGCCGATGCGCCCAGCCGTAGAGCATGCCGTACACGCGCCCGATCTCGTCATACGGCCCCTTGTGCTCCACGCATGCCACCGTCAAGGGGCCGATGTGTTTCCGTTGTGGTGCCTCCATGCCTTCGTGGGTCCTTCGTTGAGGGATAGGGGGGCGTTCACGCCAACACGCTCTCCGCGAGAGCCATTCTACTCCGCTGCGCGAGCGCAAGTCAAGCCGTCAGCCTTTGGGCTCGGCCTTCGGAGGGGCCTCTTTGGGCGCCGCGGGTTCGGCAGGGTCCTTCGCCGGAGGGGCTCCCTTGGGCGGGGGAACGGGCGGCCCAGGTTTCGGCGGCGCTTTGAAGTCGGTCAGCGGCAGGAATCGCGCGGCGCCGCGCAAGGTGCCGTGGTTCGCGAACGGGCTGTCGTCCTTCGCGCGCACGCCCTTCGCGTCGTCCAACGCGAGCATCATGTGCGTGGCGTCGTCGCACTTCAGGGGCCGCTCCGGCACGAAGTCCTTGCGGTAGCGGACGCCGTTGGTGAAGCGCACATCGTCAATCCCGCCGTTCCAGAAGTGCGCCGCGTTGCCGTCCAAGCTGGAGGCGCCGATGAGGAACGGCTTGTCGTCGAAGCCGATGCGGCCTTTCGCGCGGCTCTTGTGCACCTGCTTGCCGTCCACGTACAAGGTGCGCGCGCCGTCCTCATACACCAGGGCGCAGTGGGTCCAGACCCACGGGGTGCAGGGGACGCGGGTGACGACGGGGTCCACTTCCACTCCGTCGCCCGTGGCGTAGGCCCAGCAGCCGTCGCTGATGTAGATGGCGAAGGAGAGCGAATTGGTCCATCCTGCGTTCTTGGATACTACGCAACGCTCGAGCGCGGGGCCGGCGGCGAGCCGCCGCCAGACCCAGGCCTCGACGGTGAAGCTCTTGAGGCGGAGCGAGCGCTTGCGGCGGTCGTCGGGCACCTCGACGTAGTCGGAAATCCCGTTGAGGTCCAGGGCGCAGCCGCTGGCCGGCTCGGGTTCCTTGGGTTCGGGCTCCTTGGGCTCGGGCGGCGCGGGGGTAGCCGCAGTGTTGAGGTCCCGGAGCGAGGCAACGAGCTGTGGCGCGACGCCCAGGCTGATGGCCTTGTCGAAATCGCGGGCCGCGGCGGCAGGGTCGGGCCGGGCATCATAGGTCGAGTACAGGGCGAGCATCAGACTGTCGTCGGCCTTCTTGCCCGGGTCGAGCCAGTAGCGGCCCAGAGCGTAGAGGTCGGCGGAGTCGAGCTCGCGGAGCGAGCGGCGGATGGTGGCCCCGCCGATGGGCAGGCCGAGCACGATCTCGCCGTTCTCGACGCTCCTGACGGTGTACTTCTCGCCGAAGAGGGTCATGGTCTGGCCCTTGCGCGCGGCGAAGGCCTCGAAGATGGCGTTGCCGAAGGCCTGGAGGAGCGTGGCGACACGCAGGTGAGGCTGGAGGGCTTCGCGTGCAGGGCCTTCGGGCAGCTTGGCGAGGGCCTCGTTCACGAGCGCGAGCGCCTGGGAGTAGTGGCGCTCGGCCCACAGCTCCTTGAGGCGCGTGGTTAGCTCGGCCCGCAGCTTGGCCTGCTCCTTCAGCAGGCGCTCCTGGCGCGCGGCGATGGCTTCCTTGATCTTGGCGACCTGCGCGGCGGCGCTGCGCTCGAGATCGGCCGCCGGGTACTGCACGCCGGCGAAGAGCGCCAGCGCCTCCTCCGGCTTGTCGGCCTCGAGGAGGGCGTCGGAACGCTTCAGGTCGGCCTGGAGCGCGCTCCAGCACTTGCCGCGGTACTCCTGGGCGAGGGTGTCGGCCTGCTTGCGGGCCTCGCTGGTGTAGAGGTTGGGCGGCAGGTTGTTCACCTGCTGCACGGCGGCGACGTAGGCGCGCTTCTCCATCAGCGCGTCGGCGCGCTGGCGGGCGGCGGCGAAGTGTTCAGCGATGGCCCTCTCGAGCCGGGCGACCACCGCGTTCATCTCCTGCCGCGCGGCGGCCAGCACCTGGGCGTTGCTGCTGCTGTCGAGCAGTTGCTTGAGGCTCTCCACGTGGCGCGGGTAGTCGTCGGGCTGGCGGGCCATGTGCTCGCGGATGGGCGCCAGCGCCAGCCGCACCACGGCGGGCTCCTCCTCGGGCAGTGGAGGAGCCTTGCTCGGGTCCTCCTTGGGAGGCCGGGGCCGGGTCACCTGGCTCTTCGTCGTGGGCGGCGTGGCCGGCCGAACGACGCGGTTCGTCGCCGGCCGATGCGGCGCCGGGTCCGAATGGGAACCCGGTGACAGCAGAAGGGCGGCCAGGCCTCCGAAAGCAACGACAATCAGTGCGGCGGCGATTACGATCGTGGCCGTAGGCGTCTTGGCCCTGTGCGCCGCCGCCACGCGCGGAGCGTGGCGATGGGCGTCCTCGAACGCATGCTCCAGCGCGGTGAGGAACCTGGGCACGGAGTCGTAGCGCTCGTCGGGCGCGCTGGCGAGTGCCGTGCGGAGCACGCGGTCCACGGCGGCTGGCACACCGTGGACGAGGTGCGAGGCAGGCTTGAAGCTGCCCACGGGCAGCACGCCCGTGAGCATCTGATAGGCCATCACGCCCAGCGAGTAGATGTCGGCGCGGTGGTCCACCTGGGCGGCATCGGCGCGCTGCTCGGGGGCCATGTAGTCGGCGCTGCCCATGATCGTGTGCGCCGCCGTCAGTTGGCGGCCGGCGCTCGTGTCGCTTCCCATCATGCGAGCGATGCCGAAGTCGGCCAGCTTCGGCGTCCCGGCCGAATCGAGCAGAATGTTGCCGGGCTTGAGGTCGCGGTGGACCACGCCGTTCTCGTGGGCAAAGGCCAGCCCGGCGCAAATGCCTTGCATGAGCTGGAGCGTCTCCTGGGGAGACAGCTTGGTCTCGCGCATCAGGCGGTCGCGGAGCGTTTTTCCCTCGACGTACTCCATGACGAAGTAGTAGGTTTCGCCCTCGAGGCCCTTGTCCAGGATGCCGACGATGTTCGGATGGGCCAGGCGTGCGAGGGCGGAGGCCTCGCGGTTGAAGCGCTCGACGAACTGCGGGTTGCGCGCGAAGCGCGTGGGCAGCACCTTGAGCGCGACGGGGCGCTCGAGCGAGATCTGCGTGGCCTTGTAGACGACGGCCATCCCGCCGCGCCCCAGCAGCCCCTCGATGCGGCAGCCCCCCAGCACGGTCCCAGGCGGCAGGTCCCCGGGGCGCAGGATGCGCCCGAGGTCCAGGCGCTGCCCGCACTGCGGGCAGTTGGCCTTGCCCGACGTCACCCCGTCAGGCACCGTGAAGGTCTTGGAGCATGCCGGGCACTTGAGGACCATGTCGCCGCCCCGTGAGTCACTCGCTGCCGCGGCCGGGCCGGGGATTCCCTATCCTTCTTCGGCGGCCCGGTATATGATAGAACATATTATCAGGAACCCCACCCCTCCGCAAGCCCGGAGAACACGGAAGCGCGCCTTGCGCGAAGCCGTGTCCGCGGGTATGCTGGCAGCCGCTAGGGAGGCTCCTGTGGAGAGCAGAACATGGCGAGCAAGAAGGCGTGTGTGGCGCTCATGCTGGTGTTCGCGTTGCTTGTGGCCCCGATGCTGTCGGGCTGCTACGGCACGTTCCCGCTGAGCAAGGCGGTGTACAAGTTCAATGGGGCCTTCGACAACAAGTGGGTCCGGACCGGGATCTTCTGGGGATTCCTGATCCTCCCGGTCTACAACTTCGCGGCGCTCGGCGATGCGCTGGTGCTCAATGCCGTCGAGTTCTGGACCGACACCAAGTTCGCCGGCGGCCGGGGCGTGGTCCCGGGCCTGCCGGCCAGTGAGGTAGCCGCTGCGCCGATGCGGTAGGCAATGGCCGATTCCCCAAGGAGATGCGATGCGCTCAGTGACAGCATGGGGTGTGTTGGCCGCGGGGCTCCTGAGTGGCGCGGCCCTGGCGGCGGAGAAATCGCTGGTGCTGCCAGCGAATATGAAGGCGCTCAACTGCACGATGCCGGAGAAGGACAATCGCCTCCTCGGCTCCAGCGCGCCGGGGCAGCTCTTCCTGCCAGGCGAACCCGTGGCCGTGCGGCTGGCGCTGAAGAAGACCGACGAGCCGCTGGCCATTGAGATTCAGGAAATCACGACGCGCGACCCCGAGCGGAAGATCGAGGGGATGGAGGGCTTCACCGACACGGCCGGCCACGCGCCCCTCATCGGCCTGGAGGGCAAGCCCGTCGTCCACAAGCTCAAGGCCGCGTTCGGCGACAAACCCGAGACGGAGATCGAGGTGCCCAACCTCCCCCTGCCCGAGCGGTTCGGCACTTATGCCCTAGTCCTGCTGCGGGGCAAGGGGCGCCAGTTCCTCGGCACCGTGGCCCGCGTGCCCAAGCCGCGCGAAGGCGGGAACCTCGAAAACACCCCCGTCTTCGGCGAGGCAGGCTTTCTCGACCGCCCCGAGCGTTTCGCCGACCGCGCCGCCGCCTACCAGCGCATGGGCGTCCACGGCCTGCGCCTCGAAATTGGCTGGAACGAACGCAAGGACGGCACCTATGACTGGGAGCGCCTGGACAAGTACTTTGCGGCGCTCGAATCGGGCGGCATTCAGGTGATGATCACCCTCGGCGCGCACCCGCAGTGGGCCTGGCCCTTCACGCCCCACCAGACCCCCGCCAGTGTGCGGCCGGGGTGGGACGGCAACCCCTACTGGGGCCAGTGCGACTGGCTGTGCGACCCGAAGCTCTATCCGCGCTACGGCAAGTGGATCCGCGCCTTCTGCGAGCGCTATTGGCGCGGCGGCAAGGGCTCCCTGTGGGGCATTGACAACTTCAACGAGCCTTGGGAAGGCGGCGGCATCAGCGGCTGGGCACGCGACTGCCTCCAGTACCGCGCCATCCAGAAGCTCATCGCCGAGAACGCCTACGCCGTGGACCGCCGCATCAAGATGTGCGCCGCTTCGTCCATAATGAACACCGAAGACAAGCTCTACTCCGACGGCTCCAAGGAGTTCGACCAGTTCGTGGACGTGTTCACCGACCACTATGTCGTGCCCTCGATGTGCTACGGGCCGATGGTGGCCAGGGCGCGCGGCAAGGAATCGGTCGAGACCGAGACGTGGTTCGTCAACAGCGAGTACCTGCTGCCGCAGGGGATGTGCCAGTTCATGGCGGCCGGACAGTTGCGCCTGTCGCCCTGGCACCAGCGCGTGCTCTACGACGCCGTGCCGGGCGTGGAGGACCAGTACCACATCCCCACGCCCGTGTGCGCGGCCACGGCGGCTTTCAACGCCTTTGTCACCGGCAAGCGTTTCGAGAAGATCGTCTTCCGCGACCACCTGCCCTGGGTCTTCCAGTTCGGAAAGGACGACGACCCCGACGCCCTGCTCGTGGTCTTCGGACAACTGATGAGCATCGGCGGCAACGACCCGCGCGAGCGGGTGTGGTGGCAGGTGGACTCGGCCCCCGGCGGCACGATGACCATCCGCAACCGCGACCGCCTGTTGAAGTTCTTCGACCTCGCGGGCAACCCCCTCTACGAGCGCCAGCGCGAGGTGAAGCTCCCGATGAGCATCTTCCCCACCTACATCACGTGCGCCAAAGGCCCCAAGGCCGCCGCCGCGCGCCTCAAGGAGGCCGTGATCGAGGGCAAACACCCCGTCGAAATCCTCCCCCGCGACTTCGCCACGCGCGTCAACCCCGGCGCGAAGCTCGCCGTCGGCCTCCACAACTGCCTCAACCGCGCCATCACCGGGACCCTCGCCGTCCGGGCTCCCGAAGGCGTCACCCTCAAGGCCGCGACTCAGAAGGCCACCCTCGCGGCGGGGGAGACGAAGCTCCTCGACTTCGAGCTGGCCTCCGCCACGCCCAATCCCCTTAACGCCTACCCCTTCGCCTTCGCCTTCACAAGCGACGCTGGGAACGCCGACTGGCAGGAAACCCTCCACGCTGCCATCGCGCCCAAGGGCACGAAGACCATTGACGGCAACCTGGACGACTGGAAGGATGTCCCCGGCGTCACCGTTGTGGCGAAGACCGAGAAGGTCGAAATCACTGAGCTGCTGCGCAGGCCCTGGCTGGAGCTGCGGGACAAGGCGCCCGACGGCTCCTTCGCCGAGTTCAAGCTCGCGTGGGACGAGCAGTTCCTCTACCTCGCCGCGCGTGTCAACGACCCGACGCCCCAAGGCGACGCCCCCTCTTTCGCTGCCCGCAACGAGGACGACTTCTTCCACTCCGCCGCCAGCGACCAGCGCGAGCCCTACAAGAGCTGGCTCGCCAAGAACCACCCTGGCCGCTCTTTCGCCGAAGTCCCTTTCGTCTACGCCCGCAGCCCCGAAGCCTTCATCCCCTTCCGCCGCGACAGGCTCCAGATCGCCCTCGACGTCACCGACGACTGGCACGACCTGGCTCCCACGACCGACCGCGTGCCCTACGGCTTCCACGCGGTGCCCGACACCGACTACGAATACTCGCTCTACCTCTGTGCCGACGGCAAGAGCGAGGTCTGGCGGCATCTCGCGCCCGGCGTCCCCCGCATCCACGACTTCCCCCGCCAGCCGCGCGGCGCGCGCACCACGGGCACCGTGCCCGGCGCACAGCACGCCGTCAAGCTCGAAGGCACGGTCTACACCTACGAGCTGGCCCTTCCCCGCGAAGAGCTTGCCACCCTCAAGCTCGCCCCCGGCACCGCCTTCGGCCTCATGCTCCGAGCCGGCAACAACAAGGGGCCGCACGTGGACTTCGGTGCCGACAAGGCCGTCACAAAGCAGAACGGCCTCACCCTCCACCCCTACTGGGAGCGCTCGAACAACTGCGGCACACGGTGGACCCTGGTGGAGTAGGAGAGACGCGACGGCTTCCCCGCGCTCCGTCGTCATGGGCCGGCGAGGATTCCCGGGGGGCTCAAACGCCGCAGCGTGGCTTGCGGCGCCCGTCCCCACGAGCCTGAATGCACTTCACACGGAGGTGTTCCCGTGCGTGAGGCGGCAGTCTGCTCCCGGCTGGCGTTGGCTCTGGCCCTCGGGCTGAACGGCTGCGCAGCGGCCCGCGAGCCGATGGTGGCGATGCTCGACGGCCCTCCCTCGCGGGATGCCAACCACCAGCCGCCGCTCCAGTACTGGCCCGAGACGCGCACCCAACCGCGCCCCCTCCGTATTCACTGGCTCAAGGTGGACCTGGCGAGTCCGCGCCTCGGCCTGGTCGCCCTCGTGGCCGAGGACCCCGATGGTCCCGGCCCGGCCGAGGCCAAGCTCGAGCCGCCCGCGGCCCTCGCCGCGCGGCACAAGGTGGTTGCCGCCGTGAACGCCAACGCCTTCGCCCACACGAAGGGCAGCACCGCGAACGGCTGGGTGGCCGAGGCGCCGGTGGACATCGTGGGCTGGGCCGTGACGGGCGGCCGGCAGGTGAGCCCGCCGCAGCAGGGTTACTGGTGTTTCTGGCTCGACCCGACGGGCCGCGCGCGCGTGGGCAACGTGGCCGAGCCGCAGGACGCGCGCGAGGCCGTGGCCGGCTTCGGGCCGCTGCTCGTCGGCGGCGAGCCCGCGCCGAACGAAGGCGGGCCGCTCCACCCGCGAACGGCCCTGGGCCTCGACCGCCAAGCCCGCTGGTTGTGGCTCGTGGTGGTGGACGGCCGGCAGCCGGGCGTCAGCGAGGGCCTGACGCTCCGCGAACTGGCGTTGCTGCTGAAGGAGGCCGGCGGCTGGGACGCCCTGAACCTCGACGGCGGCGGGAGCAGCATCTTGCTCCTGGCCCCCGACGGCGGAGAGCTCAGGACGATGAACACGCCCTCCGACATCGGGCTCCTCGGGCGCCGCCCCCGGCCGGTGCCCGTGATGCTCGGCATCCGCGCCAGGTAGACCCGCCCTGAACCGCGCACAGGGAGCGGCCAGCCACCCGCTTCGCGCGCACAAACGCTTCAGTCCTCGCGCGGAGGGTGGCACTGGAGCAGCGCTCAAGAATCGTGATGCGGCAGCGTCGAAGGCCGGTCAGCGGACGTACGTGGACGATGGCCTGGAGTACCGCTCCATCGCGCTCGGGTAGCCCATTCCGGCATTGGGCGCATGGCGGTAGGAAGGCGATTGCTCCATCATCCAGGCGCTCGAGCCGCTGAACTCGAGCACCATCTTCGACGTCCTCTGCCACGTGTCGGTGCCTCCGGTAATCCCCTGGAGGCTGGACGGGTAGTTGCGCGGGTATCCCATCGCCCCAACCTGCGAGAAGGTGTTGTCGGAGAGGGCCTGCATTGCCTTGGGCGCGACCTTGCTCAGGTGCGATGCCGACCCTTTTTCGTCCGCGGTCAGGTCGAGTTTCAGGCCATCCTTGGGCGCGCGGGCCTGCTCGGTGAGGTCGGGCACCTTCCAAAGAGGGTACGTGCGAATGTAGGGGCCGGAGTCGCTGTAGTAGCGGTGCATGTCGGTCTGTCCGGCCACTGCCGCCCCAGCGACGAGCAACGTCAACGCAAAGCATACGGCCAATGTGATCGAGAGCTTCATGGTGTCGCCTCCGTGCGGCGCCTTGTGCGGAGCGTTCCGCCCTCCCACATGTAGTCTAGCATCCCGCGCCCGGCGTGTCAAGCGTGCGCATCGGATTTCGCGGGGCGGAAGTACGTTGCAGCACGGACGCGTCTACCGGTCCTCTGCGGCGTTCAGGGGCACGACCTGTTGCTCAAGGTGATCCTCGAAGACTCTGAATACGCGATAGCCGAGGCCGTTGTTGTCGCGGAACTTGGCGGTACCCGGCGTCACATAGGTGGTGAAGCCCTTGCCGGGTAGCTCCCTGGTCACGTGAAGATGGCCGCTCAGCACGGCCTCAACCTTATGCTTGGCAAGGAGTTCCGCCAGCGGAGCCCTGTCGCTGATGGGGTGGTGCAGTACAACGAAGAGATGCGTCCGCTTCTGGCGCTCCGCCTCGCCCAGGGCGTCATCGAGCCATTCCCACAGTTCCCTGCCCTTCGGCTCCGAGGAGGTGGGATGGGCCTTGAGATCGTTTGAGTCGAGGCACACGAAATCGCAGTTGTTGTGTGTGAACACGTAGCGGCGGGGGCCGAAGTTCTGCTCAAAGAGCCGTCGATCGTCGTGGTTCCCTGGCACGAGCTTCACGGGCATCTTGAACCGCTTGAGGCAGCCTTGGAACGCCTGGAGCTGCTCGTCGGTGGGGTCGTGCATCAGATCGCCTGTGATGACGACGAAGTCAGCTCCGAGGGCGTTGGCCCGCTCGGCGAGCAGGCCAAAACGCTTGACGGTGCCTTGCAGGTCGGGGCTGCCCAGTTCGGTATCGCTTGCGTGGATGAAAACAAAGGGCCTGAAGCCCTCGGCAGCCGCCACACAGAACGCAGGCAGCACGCACAGCCCCATCAGCAGCACCGCGCGCTGAGCGATACGCACGACTGTTCCTCTCTGCAAGAGGCCGCTTGGAAGCGGCACCTCAGACGAGCCGATGACCCTCCTTGACTCTATCCGGCAGTTGGTGTTATATCAAGCCTCAGTTGCCGGGGAGAAGGAGGTTCGATGTGAACGCGCAGCGGTCGCTGGCGTGCAGCTTTGCCCTGTTTGTACTCGTGCCCCGGGCCTGGGGGGGTGAGGTCGCGAGTATCGAGGTACGCAATCTGAGCGGCCAGGCGCTGGAGAACGTGCCCGTTACGTTCGGGCTGGTCCTTCGCAAGGACGAGGCGCCGAAGGGGCAGGCGCTCGAGACGGCTCAGGCCGATGTGAAGCGGCTGTACGACGATGGCTCGGCCCGCTTCGCCATTGTCTCGGCGATGCTGCCCAGCCTGCCCGCGAACGGCTCGGCGCCGATCGCTCTCACGGCGGGCCCCGCAAGGCAGGACCCGCCGCCGAAGCCCGTCATGCTCGACGAGTTGCTGAAAACGGACTTCGATGCGGTAGTGATCCTGACATTCCCAGACGGCATGGTCCGCTCGGCGAGCGCTCGGGCGATGCTTCAGGCAGCGGGCCAAGACGCCAAGACCTGGCTCCAGGGTCCAGTGGTCACCGAATGGCTCGTCTCCGGGCCGCCCGCCGACAAGGAGGGGAAGCCCGACGACGACCTGAACGTGCAGTTCCAGGTGCGGGCCTATGCGGGCTGCAAGCGTGTCCGCGTGTCGGTCGTCGTCGAGAACTGCTGGGACACGTGGGCGGGCAACATCCGCTACGACGCGGCGGTCACGGTCGGCGGCAAAGAGGTCTTCGCCGCCAAGGCCGTGGACCACCGCCGCCTCGCCCGCTGGCGCAGGGTCTTCTGGTGGGGCGGCGAGGCCCCACCCATCCATATCGTCCATGATGTCCATCATCTTACCTCGACCGGCGCGCTGCCGAACTACGATTTGACCTTGCCCCCCTTGCCGCCCGATTGGCAGATGAAGCGCGACTTGAGCCTTGAAGGGCCGCGCTGGGAGATCATGGGCCACGGCTCGCTCACCGCCTACATGCCCACCACGGGCGGCCGGCCCGAGATCGGCCCTTATCCCGCCTGGGCCGTCCAATACCTCCTCCACAAGGACCCGCGCGCCTGCGACCTCGTGCTCGCCAATGGCGATCTCGCGGGGTCCTGGCCCATCCACGTCCGCGCCCGAAAGACCGGCCGCATCATGACGATTGACGACCGCCCCGACTTCTGGCTCGACGAGCGCGGCAAGGACAAGCCCGCCTGGAGGCCCGACCGCACGCCGCCCGACCCCAAGCAGTCCAAGCTCTCGCCCGACCTCGCGCACCAGGGCTCCTTCGCCTACATCCCCTACCTCCTCACGGGCGACTTCTACTACCTCGAAGAAGCCTTCTTCTGGGCTAACTACTGCCTCCTCGCCACCTGGCCCTCGCCGCGCTGGGGCGCGAAGGGCATCATTGCCGACCAGATTCGCGGCGACGCCTGGGCCCTCCGCAACATCGCCGACGCCGCCTGGATTGCCCCCACCGATGCCCCCGAAGGCCGCTACCTCGATGAAAAGCTCCGCAACAACATCGCCGACCGCATCTGCCGCATGTACGGCCCCCCAGAGTTCAGTAAGCTCGGCTTCTGGGGACCACGCACGGTCCAGGACGCCCGCATCCAGAACCCTGCCAACCCCGATTGGATCATCACCGCCCCCTGGGAGCACGACTACTTCATCTGGAGCTTCCACCACATGGTCGAGCTCGGCTGGCCCGACGCCGCGAAGGTCCGCGACTACCAGCTCCGCTGGCGCGTCGGCACCCTCACCAACGCCCCGGACTTCGACCCGATGCTTGCAAGCCCCTACCGCATGGTGGTGGGCGAGAAGGGGCCTGACGGCAAGCCCCGCTTCTACGAGGACTGGAAGAAGCTCGGCGAGGAGAACGCCCGGCTCAGCAAGCCGGGCCTCACCAGCTACGGCGGCGGCTACTCCTACTCGGCCCGGGCGGCCGTCATCTGCGGGGTTGACGGCGGCTTCCCCAAGGCCCGCGAGGCCCTCGCCTGGCTCGACGCCAACCTCACCAAGCCCCGCGACGCCATGGCCCGCGACCCCCTCTGGGCCATCCTGCCGCGCACCGCGCTGCTCCCACGCCCTTGACTTGGCAAGACGGCCAGGATACTATCGCAGCGATACGCCGTCCCTGGGGGGAGAGACTGGAAAGGATGCGGATATGGCAGCAATGGCGCAGTTGTGCTCCCGGTGCAGTTTGGGGACCAGGAAGGACCAGTGCATCGAATGCGGGAAGCCGACCTTCGGCCGCGGCATCAAGGCCGTGCTGTGCGGCTCGTGCAGCATCGGGAACAAGAAGGACCAGTGCGTGAAGTGCGGTGGCGCCACCTTCGGCCGCGGCGCCATGGCCACCCTGTGCGCGACGTGCGGCGCGGGCAGTAAGAAGGGCGCTTGCGTCCGATGCGGCAGGCGGGCCTGATCATCCCACCGGCTAGGCGGACGCTAGGAACAGGCAACTGATCTCAGCGGTGTTCCTGGTCGCGATACCCTCCGGAGGAGGAAGACTCATCTCATGAGGAAAGCCATGCGGAAATGGGCTCTGCCAGTTCTCGCCTGGGCCGCGGCGCTCTTCTTTGCCTTCTGTTTCTTCGACCGGCCACACTTTCCCGATCTCGCTGTCAACCTGGCAGCCGGCGCGGCGACAGTCATCATCACAATGCTCCTGCTGAAGATGCAGTCGGGAGCCGAGATGCGCAAGGAGCACGATGCCAAGCTGCTCGAAGCACGGTTGGCCCTGTACGACCGGCTGATGGAAGAACTGAAGCAGATCCTCCAGAAGGAGAAGGTAACGCCGGAGGTGGTTGTCGCGGTGCAGCTTCTGAACCAGCGGGTGGCCGCCATCGCCGGCGAGGACACGGTGAAGGCATTTGGCAGGTTCACTGACACCTTCAGCAAGGTCGCCGGGGATCCACAGTTGACAGCGGACACCAGGGATGAACTTCTGGGGGTAGCCGCCGAGGTAAGCGCCGCGATGCGAAAGGACGTGGTGCCCAAGGATGACCAAGGGAAACTCGAGGCGAGACAGCTCGCCAAGGATGTTGCAGAGAGGGCGAAGTCCCTCTCCAAGCCAGGCGTGACGACCGAAGAGGACTTCATGGCACGGTGCGCGGACGATGAGGAGAGGAGGTTTTACAAGGATGTCCTGGCCTTCCTGGCCCAGAAAGGCATACCGTTCGCGTGGTGTAGTTCAGGCTTTTCGATCAAGGATCACGCGGGCACCAGCGTTGTGTAGTGTGCGCCGGCCAGCGCGAAGCAGCGCGCCGGCATCGATCTCCTCAAGGAAAAGCTACCCGCGGGCTCGTGGGACAAGCTGGCCGGCTTCCTGAAAGCAAAGGGGCTCAGTGCCGATCGGCTTGAGGGAAAGCGGATTCGGCTGCGGCACACGGACCTTCCCGCGACCGACCTCTGCCAGATGATCGAGCTTGCCGTTGAGTAGTGGAAGGCGAGGCGTGGGCGATAGTGCTGTGGGACATCCGCGAAGAAGGGGCCGCCGTGAGCTTCCTGTCTGGAGAGATCGCAAGAGTCCTCTCGTCGTCAGCGGGCACTGCTCTTGTGACTGACGCTGCTCTCGCACATTACGAGAAGCGCGTGATTGATGGCCTGAACCAGCTCTCAGAGAAGGGCGACCTGCGCATCCATGACCCCGGTGGTGGTGCACTCCGTGGGCCGATACAGAGCCGCAAGTGGCTCGAGGACGGGCTACGCACGAAGGACTTTGTCCTCCGTTGCCAGGAAGTGTATCTGACGCGCGGAACGGACAACCAGCCAACCGAGGTCCCATACTTCAGGGCTGTCTTCAACAGCAACGGTCATGTCCTGAGGATGAGGGAAGGTGAGACGGCGTCCCATGTCCGACTGGTCGGGTACGAGGCCCCGTTGATGCGCAAGAAGACGGCGAAAGATAATCCCGGCATCAGCGGCCGGTGCATTTCCTGCGACCTTGTCGGTCTGGAGACCAACCGCGGCGAACTCTACTGCATCGAGGGGAAGACGGATCCAAACAAAGAAGCAACCCACCTTGACTACGCGCTGCTCGAAGCCTATGCCTATGGGCTCTGCCTGCACTACCACGCCAGTGATCCGAAGCGGCTCGATGAACTCAAGAAGGAGATCGCCCTATGCTTCCAACACTTCTATGGAACACTCTACCCCATCCCTTCCACCATGACCGTTCATTATGTGCTAGCCCTGCCCCGTTCCTATTTCACGGCGATGTCTGCTGAGTTTGCAGAGAAGCGCGCTGAGGAGGCATCACGCATCGAGCCGCTCTTGAGGTCCAGGCCGGGTCCCGTGTTCGGCGGCTATGTGCTGCTTGGCGTGGACTGCCGTCCAGAGAGCTTCGATCCCAGCAAGTACCCTGCGAAGCAGGTGAAGGGCAAACGCTACATCGTGCCTGTGTTCAGGAATCCGGTTGGTGAGGCCGTTAGATGCCGGGACATTCGGACAGCCATGGCGGGGACCCACTCGTGAATCTCATCATCCATCGCGGTACCAAGGAAATCGGGGGCTCCTGCGTAGAACTGCGCGCGCAGGGGAAGAGCCTGATTCTGGACCTCGGGATGCCCCTGGTGAACAAGGATGGCTCCCCGTTCGATGAGACGGAGGCGAAGGGGACAGCGGCGGATCTGGTGGCGAAGGGTATCCTGCCGGATGTGCCAGGGCTGTATGGCGATGGACCCTGCAACGTCGTGGGCGTGGTCCTGTCACATGCCCACGCGGACCACTATGGACTGGCACATCACGTGCGGCCCGACGTGCCGGTCTTCGCCTCAGAAGGGACAAAGGCCCTGCTGGACGTAGGGCAGATCTTCCTGCCGAACGCGGGCGAGACCAGGAACCTCCAGGTCGTCCCGAGGACGAAGATGTGGAAGCCTGTGGACATCGGGCCGTTCGTCGTGCGGCTGCACCCGGTGGACCATTCGGCGCCGGATGCGGTGGCAATCGAGGTCGTCGGTGAACGCAAGAAGGTCTTCTATTCGGGCGATCTGCGGGGCACCGGCTGGAAGAAGAAGCTCTTCTACCATCTGCTCGACCATCCGCCGCGCCACGTGGATGCGATGCTCATGGAAGGATCGAGCCTGGGCCGGAAGGAGGGGAAATATGGCTGCCCCGACGAGCCGGCGGTCGAGAGGGCGATCATCGAGGAGATCAAAGGCTCGGACAATCTGGCGCTTCTCTTCTGCTCGGGCCAGAACGTTGACCGAATCGTCACCGCATACAAGGCCGCGAAGCTGACCGGGCGGCAACTGGTCATTGGCCTCTACGAAGCATACGTTCTCGACCAGCTCAGGTTCCTCTCCGACAAGCTGCCCCAGTACGCTTGGCCCGACATCCGCGTGCGGTTCTGGGGCCACCAGATGAGATCGCTCAGAGAGCATGGGCACGGGGACTTCATTGAGGCGGTCCGTGCGACCAGGCACGGGATAACCGAGGAGGGCATCGTGACGCGTCGGGGCAAGGTTCTGATGCTCGCTCGGGCGAACAAGTACCTCCCGACCATCACGCGCAAGCTGCCGAGTCTGGATGGCCTGAGGCTGGTCTGGTCCATGTGGAACGGGTACCTGAAGCGGAACTCAGAGAACCCGTTCAAGGCGTTCTGCGCGGGGCGAGATCTGACGTGGAGGGAGATCCACGCCAGCGGGCATGCTTCCATTGAGGACCTTCGGAGACTTGTCCAGGCGGTGCAGCCGCGGTGGCTCGTGCCCATCCATACCTTCCACCACGACGAGTACGGACAGTTTGGCGTCCCAGTTCGGCAGGTGAAAGACGGGGAAGCCCTGGTGCTGTAATCGCATGGGTTGACTTGTCTTGATAGGAAGTATATACTCACGTAGGTATAAGGAGAACCCAGATGCACACCGCAAAGGTCTTCACGAATGGCGGGAGCCAGGCGGTGCGGCTGCCGAAGGATTGCCGCTTCCGGGGCAAGGAGGTCTATGTCAACCGCATCGGCGACATGGTCATCCTCATGCCCAAGTCGGCCCTCCTGGATTCCTTCAGGGAGAGCCTGGACCTGTTCACCCCCGACTTCATGGAGAAACGGGAGCAAGGTAACCCGGAGAAGCGGGAATCCCTCTGATGGCCTATCTGCTCGATACGGACACCTGCATCTATGCCATCAAGCGGCGGCCGCCGCGGGTCACGCAGCAGCTCTGCGCCGTGCTCGAGGCCGACCCGTCCCTCGTCGCCATCTCCAGCATCACCCTGAGCGAGTTGGAATACGGCGTTCAGAAGAGCTCCGACCCCGCTCGCAACCGCCTGGCCCTCGTCAAGTTCCTCATGCCGATGACGATCCTTGCCTACGGCCCCGAGGCGGCGCCGGCCTATGGCTGGCTCCGCGCCCTCCTGGAGCGCCGGGGGCAGCCCATCGGACCGCTGGACCTCCTTGTCGCGGCCCATGCCTTCTCCGCCGAACACACCCTCGTGACCAACAACGAACGCGAGTTCCGGCGCGTGCCGGGACTCCAAGTCGAGAACTGGGCGACCTGATCGCCCCCATGTGTATCCGGAGGCAAACATGCACACGCGTCGAGGAATCCTGACTCTGATTGTCCCGTTGTGCGCCGTCCTGCAGGCTGCCCGCGGCGGGGAGGGCACCGAGACGGTCATCTTCGACATGGACACCATCCGCCACAAGCCCACGCCGGTGGGCAAGGAGAAGCAGCCGGCGGGTACGGTGGAGCTGGTGGACGGGAAGGTGGGGAAGGCGTGCAAGTTCTCTTTCATCGCCGACGCGTCGGGCGGGTTCTTCGTCGCCGGCGTGCGGGCGACGCCCGATTGGGACAAGGCCGCAGGCATCTCCTTCTGGCTCAAGGGCGATGGCTCGAAGAACTGGGGCGGAATCGAGCTGATTGACGGCTCGGACTACGCTCTCCGCTACGCCGCCGCCTTCCCGCTCGATTCCACCGAATGGCGCAAGTTCTACATCCCCTGGTGCGACCTCATCCCCGAGTTGCCTAAGGCAAGGCTCATCGGCACTAAGGATGGCTATGCCCCCTCGGGCTTCGGGAACTTCTGGTTCGGCAAGTGGTGGACCTGGCGCGACTATCCCGCCCACTCGTTCACGATTGACCAGGTGGCCCTCGAAAGCGACATCCCGATTGACACGACGGACTACGCGCCGGCGAAGGGGGGCGTGCCGAAGCTCCTCGCCAAGCTCAAGGCGAAGCAGCCCGTGACCATCGTGACGATGGGGGATTCGCTCACCGACAAGCGCCACTGGGCCAACCGCCAGGTCGTCTGGGCCGAGGTCTTCGCCGCCAAGCTCAAGGAGACCTATGGCTCCGAGGTGAACCTGGTCAACGTCTCGCGCGGCGGCTCGCAGCTCACCCACGGCCTCCTTCAGATGCCCCTGTGGGTGCGCGACACGCCCGAGCCCGACCTGGTGACGGTGTGGTACGGTTTCAACGACTGGACGGACGGAATGCGCGGCGAGCAGTTCCAGACCACCCTCGCCTTCGCCGTTGACCGCATTCGCCGGCTCACGAAGGGCAAGAGCGAGGTGCTCCTGATGACCACCTGCCCCGCCATTGAGCGCTGGGACGAGATGGACGAGATGGCGGGGGCCGTTCGCATCGTGGCGCTCAAGAAGCGGACTGGCCTGGCCGATGTTGCCGCGGCCTTCAAGAAGGTCGGGAGCGACGAGGCCGCCCGCCTCAAGCTCTTCTGCTCCGACAAGACGCACCTGGGCGAGGAGGGGCACAGGCTGGGGGCGGACACGGCTCTGAAAGCCATTGCCGAGTAGCTGCGAGCGGTGAGCCACGAGCCGCGAGCCTGAAGAGGGTTGGCCAAATGGTTCTGCTTCTTCTCCGAGGCTCGCCGCTCGTGGCTCGTGGGTCGTGGCTTGCGGCTTCGCAAACTGGGGTGAAGCCATGAGGCGCGGAATAGCCTTGCTTGCCGCTCTCCTCCTCCTTTCGGAGGTCTCGGCCGCCATGAAGCCCCGCGTGATTGAGACCAGTTTCCCCACCGACGACGTGGTGATTGCCTCGCTGGTCATTGATGCGCCGAAGGACGGCGTGGGCGACGCCACGGGGGGGATTCAGGCGGCGATTGACGAGGCCGCCGCCGCGGGCGGAGCCGTCGTCTTCCTCCCCGCAGGCCGCTACCGCCTCGCCGGCCGACTCACCGTCAAGGAAGGTGTGACGCTGAGGGGAGACTTCGACCCGTTCGTAGTGCGGCCTTCAGGCCGTACCGGAGGAGACGGGCTGAAGCCCGCACTACGAACGGCGACGATTCTCATGCCCGCCGCCGACAAGGGGAACGCCGACGGCCCGCCAGCGATCACGATGGAGCGCGGCACCGGCCTCACCAACCTCGCCATCTGGTATCCCGACCAGGACCCGATGAAGATCGTCCCCTATCCCTGGACCATCCGCACCTCGGAGAAGGCCACGGGCAACAACATCACCATCCAGAACGTGACGCTCGTCAACCCCTATCAGGCCATCAAGATCGGCCCGGAGTGGAACGAGCTTCACACCATCCGCAACGTCGTCGGCACCCCCCTCAAGGCCGGCATCTGGATGGACACGACGACCGACATCGGACGAGTGACGGATGTGGACTTCGGCCCGCGCTGGTGGACGGAATCGGGCCTTCCGGGCTCGCCGGTGTCACGAGGTGCGATGGACTCGCTTGAGAGCTGCCTACGGCGGGAAGGCATCGCCTTCGAGATGCGGCGCTCCGACTGGGAGTACCTGCAGCACATTCGGGCCACCTGCTACAAGACGGGCTTCCTTGCGCGCGCAGGCAGGCAGGGAACCGCCAACGCAGTGATGGCCTGGTCTGAATTCGGCCTCTGCGAGACGGCCTTGCGCCTCGAGGCCCTCAACGAAATCGGCTTGTCGGCAAGTGGGTGCATATTCCTCGGCGACCGCTCAGTTGATGCGCCTGAATCCTTCAACTCAACCGCCCAGTTCCAATCGTGCACCTTCAACAGTCCGCCGCTCCTCGACGGCCCCGGCACGCTCACGTTCGAGAGGTGCTTTCTCGATGGGCCGACCACGCTCCTGGCGGAAGCCGCTAAGGGCCAGATCTCGATGCTCGGTTGCCTGTTCACAACCAAGGACTTCGTGGTCCGGCTGGGCGAGAGAGTCCGTCGCGTGCGCCTGCTCGGGAATACGGCACGATCCCTTCCGCGGATTGAAGGCAGGACCCCAAGCGACGCCCTGATCAGTGGGTACGACTTCCGTCCGGGGGCACTCCAGCCCTTCCCCGGCTCTGCCTCGCCAAACCCGGTTCTTCCGAACCGCCGGCTCTTCCTCGTCACCGACTTCGGGGCGGGGCAAGGCGAGCAGGATAACACGGCGGCGTTCACCAAGGCGCTGGAAGCGGCACGGAAGGCTGGCGGGGGGACGGTGTATGTGCCTGCGGGGAACTATCGGTTTGCGGGGGAAATCGTGGTGCCGTCGGGGGTGGAGCTTCGCGGCATTTTCGATGTGCCGCATCACACGGTCTCGGGCGGCTCGGTGCTGATGACGACGAGCGGCAAGGGCAAAGCCGACGGGACGCCGTTCATTCGCCTCGAAGCGAAGTCAGGGCTGCGGGGGCTGACCATCTGGTATCCCGAGCAAGACCTGCGGAACATCCAGCCCTATCCCTGGGCGATTCAGAGCCTGGGGCCGGGGTGCTGGCTGGTGGACGTGACGCTCGGCAATGCCTACCAGGGGGCGGATTTCTGGACGCATCCCAGCGACGGCCACGTCATCCGCTACCTCGCGGGCGCCGTGTTCAAGCGCGGCCTCTTCGTCTCCAAGTGCAAGGGCGACGGATGGGTCGAGGACGTGCAGTTCAATCCCCACTACTCCGTCCGCGTGCATCCGAGCCTGGCAAGCCCCTTCACCGAGGGGAAGAACATCCAGGCGGTCATCGAGTACCAGCGGGCGAACCTGGAGGGGATCGTGTTCGGGGCGTGCGAGAACGAGCACGTGCGGGGCACGTTCCTCTACGCCGCCTACGACGGCATCGCGTTTCGGGATGACGCGGCGTGGGGACACGCCGCCCACAAGGGCGCGAACGCGACGGTGATCAACCACGGCACCGACACGGGCAGCCGCTGCGCGGTGCTGGAGGGGAGCGCGAACGTGACGTTCATCAACGCCCAACTGGTGCCCCTCGGCGCGCACGAGGTGGGGGCGATCATCGTCGGCGATTCGTTCAAGGGTAAGGCCAGCTTCTTCAACACCCAGATTTGGGGCGGGAAGACAAGCGGCATCATTGGCGGAAGCGGCGACGTGCTGATTCAGGGGGTGAACACCCTCTGCGGCCCCTTCACCCTCAAGGGCGGCCGCGTGGCCATCGAGAACGCCCACTGGACGCGGGATATGCCCTGCCACATCCGCGTCGAATCGTCGGTTGAGAGCGCCCGCCTCATCGCCAACCTGGCGCCCAACGAGTTGAAGGTGGAGAGTGGGGCAGGGGGGAAGCTCTACGCCCGCTGCAACTCGCTCGCCCTTCCGCCGCCAGCCGTTGCTGGTCGGCTCACGTTCAAGACGGGCTTCGAGGCCGGCGAGCCGCAGCCCGCGGCGGACGCGATTGCGAAACAAGGCGGCGGCCTCAAGAGCGTGAGCAAGCCCGAATGCCGCGTGGCCGAGGGTGGTGCTGTGGGCGGCGTGTCCCCACGCCGCGATACGCGGGATGAGGACATCCCGCCCACATCCCATGGCGGCAAGCGGGCGCTGCGGGTGTCGGGCGTGGCCGACGACCCGGCCTACTCGCACGTCTACTGCACGCTCTTCGAGGAGACCATCGGCATCGCCCCCGATTCGGTGCTGAGCTACTGGATTCGCCCGACGAACGAGCGGGGCCGTTGCGTGGGCCTCGACCTCCTCGTCGCCGACGGCTCGACGCTGCGCGACTCGGGGGCAAGGACCACCGACGGCCAAGGCGTCCATCCCGGCAATCCCAAGGGCGAGGTCGGCAAGTGGACGAAGATCGCGATTCCCCTCGGCCAGACCCACGCGGGCAAGGCCATCGCGGCTGTCCTCGTGGCCTACGACAGCCGCTCGGGCGGCGGCCCCTTCGAAGCCTGGATTGACGACTTGGCCATCGAGTCCGCACAAGCTCCTTCGGTCCCCGTCGCGGCCAAGCCTGCGGGCGGGGTCTTCCAGGGCAAGGTCGCCATCGAACTCGTCGCGTCGGCGGGTTCGATTGTGGGCGGGGCCTCCGTGCCCCGCGATTCGCGGGACGGAGACGTCCCGCCCACAAAGACCGGCCGGGACGTGGTGATCCGCTACAGCCTCGACGGCCTGTCGCCCACGGCGGAGTCGCCGCGTTACGAGAGGCCGATTCACCTCGATCAGCCGGGCCTCTGGGAGCTGCGCTTCGCCGCCTTCGGCCCCGAGGGCCGCCAGGCCAGCCGCGTCATCGCCGAACTATACGAAGTCAGGTGAGGAACCACACGGACGCACACCAACGGGCACGGACGGCCAGACCCCCTGAACGCGCGAGTCCGTGCCTGTCCCTGTGGGTCCCTGTCATCTCCTTGCCGGCAATCGCATTCCCCGGTAGAATCAACCCGACCTCGTGAATGGTGCGGCAGGAACGACCCTGTGGGGGAATACGCTTGGGACGGCAGTACATCGTAGGGGCGATCGTGGCGCTAGCCGCCGCGGTTCTGGCCGACGGGGCGCTGGTGCGTGTGGACCTGGGGCAGGCTGAGCGCACGATGGCCGGCGGCATCGGGGCGTCGTGGCACGCCATCCGCGCCCACTTCGGCGGGCCGCGGGCCAGCGCCTGGGGCGCCAACCCGCCGCTCAACAACGTGGTGGCCTGGCAGCAGATCCAGCAGCACGCCGCGTGGCTGGGCCTCGACTGGCTCCGCGTGCAGATTGACCAGCGGATGTACGAGCCCGAGCGCGGGCGGTTCGACTGGAACAACGAGGAGATGCGCACGCTCTACCGCATCCTCGACTGGGCCGAGACGCACAAGGCCGACGTCTTCCTCCAGCAGATGTGGAGCCACGTGGACTGGAACGCTGTGGCCAACGTGGACCCGCTGCGGAGCGCCCCGAAGTCTATGGATGCCTTTGCCGACGGCCTGGCCACGCTGGCCGAGCACCTGCTGAAGACCCGACGCTACACGTGCATCCAGTGGCTGAACATCACGAACGAGCCGGGCCACGAGTGGTCGTGGTGGCAGGGGCCGAGCGGCGCGGAATCCATCACACACGGCCTGGCCGCGGTCAGGGCCGCGCTCGAGCGCCGCGGCCTCAAGCTGCCGCTCTCGGGCCCCGGCTGGCTCGACCCGCGCCCGCCGGACCGGCGGCGGATGGACTTCGACGCCCTTCTGTCGGCCTATGACATTCACTGGTTTTCGGGCCTCGACGCCGAGCGGCAGGCGATTCTCGCCGCCTGGGGCGCCTGGGCGCGCGAGCGCCGCAAGCCGCTGTTCCTCTCGGAGTTCGGCGACGTGCGCCTCGGCAGCGGCCCCCATCACCCGGGTCCCGCGAGCTTCCAGGCCGCGCTGTCGAATGCCGAGACCGTCGTGCGCGGCCTGGCGGCGGGAGTGGACGGCTTCAGCCGGTGCAGTTTCCTGAACCGCGGCGACCTCGAAGGCCACTGGCAGCTCGTGCGCACATGGGACACCAAGGCCGAGAAGCACCTGCCCGAGGCGAGTGCGGAGCCCGTGGCGTATTACGGCTATGGCATTCTCACGCGGTTCGCGGCCAAGCGGTCTGACGTGTTGAGGTGCGAGGTGAGGGCGGCCTCGCGCCGCAAGGCGGCGCCGGGCATCGTCGTCGCCGCGTTACGCAGCCCAAAGGGCCAGCTCACGATCTTCCTGGTGAACCCCACGGAGGCCGAGCACGAGGCCACGATTGAGCTGGCCGGCCTGGCCGCCGCCACCAGGCTCGCCCGTTACCAGCTCACCGCGGCGGCCCTGGCGGCCGAAGCGAAGCTCGCGCCGAGCGGCGAGTTCGCCCTCTCGGCCGAAACCGCCAGCCTCACCGACAAGCTGCCGCCGCAGAGCATCACCGCCCTCACCACCTACTCGCTCGCCCCCGCCGACCCGGGCGTGATGGCGGAGCAATGACGGCACTGCTCCGGCGCCTCAGTGCGCGGTTCGCATCCTCTCGATATGCCTGCCGATCAACATCTTGATTAGCGACTGACGGGGAACGCCCAACCTCTTGGCCTCTCTGTCCAGCGACTCCACCATCCAGATGGGAAAGTCAACGTTGACGCGCTTCTGCTCCTGGTTGGGCCGGCGGGCATGGGCGAAGTCAACGTACTTCGAGATGTCCTCGCCCTCGTCGAATCTTCTGTCCAGCTCTCTAGCCTTCATAGGCTTTTCTTTCTTCCTGGCGGGCGCGGCGCACGGAGATGATGCGGATCCGCTCGCCTCGGTAGGTGATGATGGCAGACCAGTAGCTGGCGCCGATCTTGCCCACGGCAATGCACCGAGGCTCGTCTTCGGTGCGCGCGGGCACTTCGAGCAGGTCCGGATCCCCCCAGAGCGCCTAGGCCTCGACGAAGTCGATCCCGTGCTTCCTCTTGTTCGCGACGCTCTTGAGCGGGTCGAACTCGAATTCCACAGTATAGATTCTATACCTTGGCAGGTAGGAGAGTCAAGCGCCCAGAGGGAACCCGCGTGGTCAGCCAGGCGCCAAGTCGCTCCCTACGTCACTTGTTCTGGTACTCACCGACCACACGGTGGACCAGCTCGCGGAGGAGGGCCTCGTGAACGGCCAGATCACGTGAGGTGACCCACACTCTGAGTCCTCTCTCCATCAGGTTGTGGTGCACGCCGGCCTCATCGAGTCGCTTCTGCCAGGGAGCGACCTCCGAAGTAGTCATGCCCAGTCGGACAGCCTTCTTCTGCGGGGTGAACCAAATGAAATTGCGCGAACGCGTACCGTCCGTGAGCCCGATGAACTGCTGCTTGTAGTTCAACTGCTGCTTTGGGCTTGCTCTCTCGTTGATCATCTCCAGGATTCGATCGACGACGCTCATGTTCTCCGCGCCTGTGCGCTCGACCCAGTCTGACCTGGTAACGGTCTCGCCTCCCTCAGACTCGTCGTCACGGCGCAGGGACGTCTGATCCAGCACCTTCACGAAGTCGAGTACCACGCCATCACCAACCTTGAGAGCGTTGAGCTGGATGGCTATGAGGGGGATGCTTCCGGCGAGCAAGGACATCACGTTGAGGAAGCGACTCGTCGTATCCTCAGCCACCAGGACGGCGCTGTGCTCGTAGGCCGGGTAACGACGCCGCTCGATGTCCCAGTACTCGATGCACCGGATGATGTGGTCGGCATCGGTCGCCCCTAGTTGGACTTCGACTTCGTATCCTTGCTCGCCGTCCGGATCGGTGAGGAGCAGGTCAAGCCTTCCGGCACGTGCGTGCCTTCGTTCGCGGTCGAGTATCTCAAGCTCGCCCAGCCCCAGGATGCTCGGATCCTCGGCGATTCTCTCGTGCAGCCACGCTTCAGAGAACTCCGGAGCGTCCTGCAGGAGGAACCTCTCATGCTTCACGTAGGCTCGCGCCATGGTGCTATCCCCTCATTCCGGCTTGGATGCAGTTCTGGTAGCGGTCTCGCAGATTACGCGGAACGTGACGTTGTAGGGCCGCTGGAAGGCGGGATAGGCCAGGCGATAGGCCGAGGTGCAGCGATAGGGCCGGTCGCGCCACGAGCCGCCGCGCACCACGCGGCGCGCGGCGGGCTTGTCGGACCTGTCCGACTGGTCTGACTCGTCCGACGGGTAGGGGCGGTACTCGGAGCGGGTCCACTCGGCCATGTTGCCGTGCATGTCGCACAGGCCCCAGGGGTTGGGCTGGTAGCTGCCGATGGGAGCCGCGACGAGGTGCCCGTCGTTGAACCGCGTGTCCTTGGGGATCCAGTCGTCGTACTTCGTGGCGTTGGCCTGCGGCTCCCAGACGGTGTAGGGGTTGGACGCGAACTCGCGCATCTTGGCGTCGGCCATGTTCGCGTACTTCGAGAAATCGGCGTCGAGGCCGCCATACCAGAAGGGCGTGGCGGTGCCGGCCCGGCAGGCCCACTCCCATTGGGCCTCGGTGGGCAGGGTGAAGCGCTCGCCCGTCTTCCGCGAGAGCCATTCGCAGAAGGCCATGGCCTGGTGCCAGGAGAGGCGCACGACCGGCTGCTTGGGCTCGTTGCAGGGGTAGCCGTGGACGCCGAACTGGTAGGTGTTCTTGTCCTCCACGCGGCTGTCGTGGGCGGAATCGAAGAGGGCGAACTGCTCGTTGGAGACCTCGCAGCGGCCCATCCAGAAGGGCCGCTCGATCCTCACGCGGTGCACGGGCTGCTCGTCGGGCGAGGACATTGTGGGCGGGACGTCCCCGTCCCGCGACTCGCGGCGTGGGGACACGCCGCCCACAGGATTGTCGCCCATCAGGAACTCGCCGGCGGGGATGAGCACAAGCTCCATGGTGATGCCGGGGCCCAGCTCGATCGTGCGGGCGGTGGCGGGGCCGGCGGCGGCCTGCTTCCTCTTGGCCTCCGCGGCGTCGAAGGGCCAGCCAGGTGGATTTGCGATCTGCGATTTGCGATTGGCGATTTCAGAGACAGGCGGAGGAGCGGGATCACCGAGCTTCGCCGGAGGCAGCGCCGCGTCGGCCTCGGGGTCGTCGTCGAGGTTGGCGTAGAGCCTGGCCAGCTCGAGGCGGCGCTCGCGCTGCTTGCCGGGGTTGTGGCCCATCTCGGTCCATGTGCCGAAATAGGGCGTGTTGAGGTCAATCCAGGTCACGAGACGGTCCCAGGCCTCGGCGTCGAGCCGGACGCCGTAGTGGCCCTTGCGGAGGAGTTGGACGAGTTCGGTGGTGTCGGCGTGGAACTCGAGGGGCGTGAGCAGGTGGTAGTCGCCCTCGATGCCGTTGCGGCGGACGTAGCGGCTGAGCTCGATGTAGCCGAGCGAGAAGCGGCCGGCGTTCCCGCCGCCGTTGCCGGGCGTGACGAGGCTGAAGTCGGTGGGTTTCTGGTCGCCGCGCAGGGTGACGGCTTTCGTGCCCTCGTGGCAGGCGATGCAGTACTTGTCCACCACGGGCTGCACCTCGCGCGCATAGCTGAAGGCGCGGGCCGGGCCGCGCCAGGGCTCGATCTCGGCGGGGGGCTTGGACTGCGCGATCGTTTGCTTCGCGGGCGGCGAGGAGTTCTGCTTCTCGTGGCAGCCCACGCACGAGAGGGTCTCGCCCGGCATGGCGGTCATCCAGCTTCGCATGAGTTGAAGGGCCTTGCCCTCGGCGTCGAGCGGCTGAATCGAGAGAGGGGTGTTGGCCGGCACGCGGAAGAGGGCCGAGCCGTCGGCCTCGACCGGCACCGTGCCCACGATGCGCTTGGGGTCCCACGGGCCGTCCATGCCCACGACGCCGAGCAGCCCGCCCATGCCGTGGTAGGCGAAATGGTACGAGAAGATGCGCAGCCGCTTCACCGAGCCGCGCGGCACGCCCTTCAGCCCGTCCCCCTGGTAGACGTCCACCATGTAGACCACCGCGTCCTTGCGCTTCGGGTCCGCCTTGTCGGGGATGACGGGCGGCCTGGGGGTCTTGCGGAGCGGCACGGGCTCCAGGATCGCGTAGTCCGGCTCCTCGTGCAGCAGGAGCATGTTGTCGAAGGTGTCCACCAGGTAGAGGCCCCAATGGGCCTGGGGGGTGGGCTTGCACGAGACGAGGAAGTGCTTCTCGCTGAGGGGATAGGGGTGGAGGAACTTGGGCCAGGAGCCGTCCACCAGCGCGTCGCGCACGACGCGCTCGACGGGCTTGCCGTAGCCGGGGATGCGCTGGATGGCGCCGCTGGCCTCGTGGCGGCCCTTGCCGGGGTCGAAGACGACCAGCTCGCCCATGCGCGGCACGCCGTGGTGGCCGGTCACGATGCCCACGACCTTCGTCGGGTGATTCGGGATCGGGCGGGCGTAGAAGATGCCGTTCGGCCAGTACGAGTTGCTGCCGTAGTACTCCATCTGCTCCGTGCCGTCGGGGTTCATGTGGAAGAGGAGGCGCGTCTGCGAGTGCGGGGTGTCGGTGTACTCCCAACGGAGGTAGAGCACGCGGCCGTTGTTGAGCACCGTGGGGCACCAGTCGTGGTCCTGCTCGAAGCAGAGCTGGCGGATGTTCCTGCCGTCGGCGTCCATGCGATAGAGCATCGAGACGTGGGAGGAGCCGAAGACGCACGGCACGCCGACGAAGGCGGCAGTGGAGCCGAAGATGATGCGGCCGTCGGGCAGGTAGCAGGCGTCGTAGCTATCCACGTCGGGCTGCTCGCCCGTGAGCTGGCGGACAGGGGAAGCTCCCGCGGGTTGCGAACCCGCGGGAGGCTGAAGCGTCATCTCGAACACCTGCCAGCGGTTCCTGGCATCGAGCGAAGAAAACAGGATGCGGTCGGCGTCGAAATGCAGGTCCACGTCGCCCACGAACTTGCCGCCTTCGGGCTTGTAGAGGGTTTGGACGCGGGGCGCAGAGGCCCCGCCCACAGCGCGCAGCGAGAGGACGGCGATCTCGTTGTCGAGGCCGCTGCGCGGCAGGCACGAGTTGCCCTGCCAGTTGGCGGGCAGGGCCAGGTTGCGGGCATGGCGGCGCACGACGAGCAGCTTGTCGAACGACAGCAGCGGGTTGGCGAGCAGGGCCTCGCGCTTGAGCGACTCGAACTCTTCGACGAGTCTCGCCTTGTGCTCGGCGCTGGCCGCCTTGTCCTCGGCCGCGGCCGACTTCTCGAGTGCGTCGAGGCGTTGGAGGAACTCGCGGCCCTTGGGATACTTGTCGCCCTGGGTCTCGATGAGGTCCGCGATGGCCAGGCGGAGCGGCTCGAACTTCAGGTCGCCCAACTTCGCCAGGTTCTCCTCGATGGTGCGGGCGCGGTAGTAGAGTTCGCGCACCTTCTGAAGGGCGGGGGCCTCCGCCACGCCGGGGGCGAGCTTCTGCGCCTCGGCCCCCACCGACGAAGCCCGGCTCGCCGCGCACTTGGCATAGCGGGCCGCCAGCGTGGCGAGGTCGCCGGGGCGCCAGTCGTCGTCCCAGATGCGGTCGTCGCGCTCCCAGGCCATCTCGCGGGCGGCGGCGGGGAAGTCGCGGCGGACGAGTGCCCACAGCGTCTCCAGGTCGCTCGTGCGGTCGGCCCGATCCAGCACGTGGAAGCGCACCGAGCCGTGCGAGGTCGCCTCGGCGCCAATGCCCACCCAGGCCTCGAACCTCGCGTACTTCCTGCCGAGGGCGAAGCACAGGGCGCTCGGGGCGTGCGCCCAGAAGCCGTACTCGTACTTCTTGTTGGCGATGCGCAGGCCCCCGCCCGTGTGGCTGTTGTTGAGGATGAGCTGGCCCCAGCCGACCTTGACCGACACGGGCTGGAGCGTGGGCAGGCGCACCTCGGCGCCGTCCCTGGTCACCAGGCGCGGCTCGGCCCAGATGGCCTGGTCCCAATCGTAGTTGTCGTCGCCCACGTCGGCCACGAGCCAGAGCTGGTCGAGCGTCGAGACGTCGAGCGAGATCTGCTGCGCCGGCTGGCCGCCGCGGACAATGCCCGTGACGTAGGGCTTGAAGGCCGCCTCCTTGGGCGCCTCGGCCTGGGCCTTGGCCAGCGCCTCGCGCGACGCCAGCATCGTGTCGGGCCACGACGCCTTCCTCGCGTACCAGGCGGGGTCAGCGCCAGGCTCGCCGGCCAAGGCCGCGGCGGCAAGAACGCACGCGAGGCAGGCACGGAGCATCAGGATCTCCTCGTGACGGAGCATCAGGATCTCCTCGTGGGGGACATAGGGGGTATTTCCTCTTAATAGCATATATAGCGCGTTCAGCCGCCGCGCGCAATGCAACATGGAGGCGCAACATGGAGGCGGAGGTCTCAAGGTATGAGGCGTGAAACGTGATGCGTGAGAAGACGGCCGGTGGGCTCCCAAACGCGCGCCGATAGGGGAGGGCGGCTGAGGCGTGCATGCCCTCGTATCTCTGGCCTCCCCCACTCATGGAGTACGTTCTGCGTCCCTACGCTCTGCGTGGGGACGCGCTTCTCTTCTCGTCCCTACGCTCTGCGTGGGGACGCGCCTCTTGGCCGCTCCGCGGCCTCTTCTCTTCCGCGCGCCGGAGCGGGAACCTCCCGCGGGTTGGCAACCCGCGGGAGGTTGATCGCAATCGCCTCCCCTGCCCGAGCTGCATGTTGCAGGTCTGACACCCCCTGGCTATAGTATGATGGTCCCCCTAACGGTCTCTCCCACGGAGGCGCCATGAAGCTGGTGACGAGCGTTCTGCTGGGTTGTGTCGTCTATGCGACGGTGCGGTTACAACATCCTCAAGGGCGTCGCCTGGTCGGAGTGGCCGGTCTACGTGATGAGCAAGGCATTGGCTCTCTCCGCGCTTGTGCTGCTGACGATAGCGGTCGTGCGGCGTGCACGGCAGAGGACAGATGGCCGGGGGCTGCTGACCTGGTCATGGCTCTTCCTGCTGATGCACGCTGCGCTGTCGTTGATGATTCTCAGCGCAGCGTACTATCCCAGCTACTTTGAGGGCGCGAAGCTGACGCTGAGCGCCGGCCTCTCGATGCTCGTAGGTGCAGGGGCTCTTGCCGCCCTGAATAAGCTGGCGCGCACTTGCGAAGCCGTGGACTCGTCCCGCTGGGTCGTGGCTCTGGGAGCCGTGGGGTTTGCCGTTGGGGTGCATGCTGGCCTTCTGGGGTATGGCGGCTGGTTCCAGCCGCAGAAATGGCCAGGCTATCTGGTGCCGATCACGCTCCTGTCGTTTCTCGCCGGCGTGGTGTGCCTGGCCGCGGCCATTCGCGTATGGCGTTCGGCCAGATAGCCGCCTCCCCTCCCCTCTTCCCCTCGACGCGAAGCTGCCGCCCCACGCCGTCCCCCACGCAGGAGCGGATTTGACACGGCCCGCCCGGCCTGCGAAGATGGCGCGGCAATGCAAGCATAGCCCAGAGGAGAACGTCACGATGGCGCAACGGAACACGGGCCGCGCGGCGGCCACCAAGGCGACGGTGTTTTTCGGCTCCTCCGAGGTCGCGCGCCCCAGCGCCGAGGCCACCCTGCCCGGCAAGCTGCGGCGCATCCTTCAGCGCCTCGACCTCGCGGCCCTCTGCCAGAAGGACCGCGTGCCGATCAAGATGCACCTCGGCGGCGGCCTCGGCTACACCACCATCCATCCCGTCTTCGTGCGCATCCTCGTCCAGGCGATCAAGGACGCCGGCGGCCGGCCGTTCGTGGTGGACGGCTATTTCGGCACCATCGAGTCCGCCGCGCAGCGCGGCTACACGCCCGAGACGCTCGGCTGCCCCCTCGTCGCCGCGGGCGGCGTCTACGATTCGCATCTCGTGACGAAGAAGGTGCGCTACCGCACGCTCAAGCAGCTCGAGATCTTCGGCGCCATCTGGGACGCGCCCTGCCTGGTCAACTTCTCGCACGTCAAGGGCCACGGCGACTGCGCGTACGGCGGCGCCTGCAAGAACCTGGCGATGGGCTGCGTGCACGGCCGCACGCGCGGCGCCCTGCACGCCCTCGAAGGCGGCCTGGAGTGGGACGCCGAGGCCTGCGTCTTCTGCGGCCGGTGCGTCGAGGCGTGCGACCGCGGCGCCATCGAGATGAACAAGGCGAAACGCGAGCTGGACATCAATTTCCACGACTGCCGCTTCTGCCGCCACTGCGTCGTCGCCTGCCCTCAGAAGGCCCTCACGATGAGCGATCGCACCCACTTCCGCCACTTCCACGAGGGCATGGCCCTGGCCACCAAGACCATCCTCGGCTCGTTCGACCCCCGCCGCGTGCTGCACATCAACCTGCTTACGAACATCACGATGATCTGCGACTGCTGGGGCCTGAGCTGCCCCAGCATCGTGCCCGACATCGGCGTGATGGCCTCGCACGACATCGTGGCCATCGAGACTGCCTCGCTCGATGCCATCCAGGCCGAGAACTTCATCCCCGGCACGCTCTTCCGCGGCTGGAAGCTGGGCGAAGGCGGGCACCTGCTCGAGAAGATCTTCGGCAAGGACCCCTACGAGCAGGTGCGGGCGCTCGAGCGCCGCGGCCTGGGCACCTCGCGCTACTCGCTCGTGGAAGTCAAGTAGCGCCCCGGCCCCGGCGGCTCAGCGCGGGCGCAGCACCCGCAGCGTGATGAACACCGTCACGGGCAGCACGGCGATGAGCGCTGCGATGAGCAGCCAGGTGAGGGTACTCGAGCCCCGCGGGGCGGGCACGTCGCCGATGCCGGCCTGCTCCGAGGCGTCCGGGCTCGCCTCTTCGCCGGTCTTCTCGCGGTCGCGGGCGAACACGACCCGCTTGTGCTCGTCCCACCACTCCTGCCACTTGCGGGTGTCGCGGCCGTGGTTCGCGCCCGTGATGCGCCGGAGGGCATCCTCGGCGGCCTCCTGGACCTCGGGCTCGGCATCGCTGAGCGACGCGATGAGGGGCTCGACCGCCTGCGGGTCGCCGAGCGCGCCGAGCGACACCGCCGCGTTGCGGCGCACGGTGACATCCTTGTCCCACAGCGCGCCGCGCAGCGCCGTGGCGCCGCGGCGGTCGCCCAGCAGGCCCAGGGCCTTGGCCGCGTAGGCGCGCGCGGCCCAGTCGGCCCGCTGGAGCGCGCCGGTGTACGTGTGCAGCCGGTCGCCGGCGATGCTCTCCTCGATCGCGCGCGCCGCCGCCTCCAGCTCCTGCCAGCGCTGCCACTTCTGCGGGTCCTCCCCGAAGTCCTCCCCCGACATCCTGCGCAGGGCCGAGGCGGCCTCGAACCGCACGTCGGAGGCCTGGTCCTTGAGGGCCTGCACGAGCGGCTTGAGCGCCCGCGCGTCGCCGATGGCGCCCAGGAGCCGGGCCGAGATGCGCCGCACCTCCTCCTTGCGGTGCCGCAGGTAGACGATGAGCGGCTCGACCGCGCGCAGGTCGCGCGTCTCCAGCAGCGCCGCCTCGGCCACCGTGCGTACGTCCACCGTATCGGTCAGCGCGGCCAGCAGCACATCCAGCGCCCGCGGGTCCCTGATCTCGCCCAGCGCCGCCGCCACCTCGCGCCGAACGTCGCGCTCGGTGTCCTTCATCGCCGCAATGAGGGCCTCCACGGACGCCGGATCGCGCAGGCGGCCGAGCGCGCGGGCCGCCTGCGCGCGCACGTCCTTGTCGGGGTCCTTCAGCAGCAGGGTCAGCGGCTCCGTGGCCTTGCGGTCGCGGATGCCGCCCAACGCCTCCGCCGCGTGCCGGCGGACGGAGGCGGCCGGGTCCTTCACCGCGGCCAGCAGGTCCTCCCGCGCCGCGGTGCACAGCTTCGAGAGCGCCCGCGCCGCCTCGCGGCCGGGCGACGTCTCCTTTTCCTTGTAGAACCCCAGGATACGCTTCTTCGCCTCCTCGAGCGGATTGGTCGGGTCGGCCTCCTTCACCTCCCACTCGAGCTTCACGTCATCCCCGAGCATGGCCACCAGGAACGGCAGCGCCGGCTCGGCCGGGTCGCCCATGCGCCCCAGGTGCACGGCGGCATAGGCCCGCGTCACCGGGTCGCGCGAGTAGAGCTGCTCCAGGTAGCGCCGCACCTCCGGCTTGGCATCGCCCGGGATATTCTCCTCGGGGATCGTGGGCTTGCCCTGCCCCACGCCCCCGAGCGCGAGGGCCAGCGCCGCGGCCAGCCCCTGAATCCACATGTTCGCACGCCGGTCGGCCATCTTCAACTCCTCTTCGCATCCTCTTCTACTAAGCATGACCGAAAGCCCCGCCATGTCAAGCCGCGTTCCCAGCCGGGTGCGGGCCGGAATTGCAGGTGGCTGCGGGAGCTCCGAAGGAGCGAGATAGGATAGCCCAGGGCAACGCCCTGGGAACAAGACCGCCCCGCGGCAGCCCTGACAGGGCGGAATCGAGAGCTTCTATCTCGCCCCTTCAGGGCTGGACCCGTGGAGCCCGCTGAACCCAGGGCGTTGCCCTGGGCTATCCCATGCGAGCCCTTCCGGCTCCAGAGAGAACCACCCTGCCCGCAATTCCGGTTCGCACCCTTCCCAGCCCCCGCACGCCGGCCTTGACGGGGCCGCCGCGAGCCGGTAGGATGCTGGCTGCCGTCGAGCACGCATCCCCGGCACGCAGGGCCGTTGGAGGACGAGGCGGTGGGCGGCGAGCCGCGCGACAGGTGGACGGGCAAGCTGGGCATCATCCTGGCCGTGGCCGGCAGCGCGGTGGGCCTGGGCAACTTCCTGCGCTTCCCCGCCCAGGCCGCCCGCAACGGCGGCGGCGCCTTCATGATCCCCTACGTCGTCGCCCTCGTCCTGCTCGGCATCCCCCTGATGTGGATCGAGTGGACCACCGGCCGCTACGGCGGCGCCTTCGGCCATCGCACCGCGCCCGGCATGTTCCACCGGCTCTGGCGCCACCCCGCCATCAAGTACTTCGGCCTCATCGGCATCTTCGGGCCCATCGTCATCTTCATCTATTACACCTACATCGAATCGTGGACCCTCGCCTACGCTTTCTTCTCGCTCTTCGGCGAGTACGCCAGCGCCACCGACCAGGCGGCGATGAAGGGCTTCCTGCAATCCTACCAGGGCCTCAACCAGACCCATTTCTCCAGCCTCGCCGTCGCCTACGCCTTCTTCCTGGCCACCTTCCTCGCCAACTGCTGGGTGCTCTTCCGCGGCATCACGCGGGGCATCGAGTGGCTCTGCAAGTGGGCCATGCCCCTGCTCTTCCTCATCGCCATCGCCCTGGCCGTTCGCGTGCTCACGCTCCCCGCCCATCCTGCCAACCCCGGCCAGAACATCCTCAACGGCCTGGGCTACATGTGGAACCCCGACTTCGAGGCGCTGAGGAATCCCGACGTCTGGCTCGCCGCGGCCGGCCAGATCTTCTTTACCCTGAGCGTCGGCATCGGCGTCATCCTCACCTACGCCAGCTACCTCTCGCGCCGCGACGATGTGGTGCTCTCCGGCCTCTCCGCCGCCAGCGCCAACGAGTTCGCCGAGGTCCTCCTCGGCGGCACCATCGTGCTGCCCGCCGCGTTCTTGTTCTTCGGCCAGGCCCAGATGGCCGACATCGCGCAGAGCGGCACCTTCAACCTCGGCTTCGTCACCATGCCCCTCATCTTCGAGCGCCTGCCCATCCTCCGCCTCTTCGGGGCGACGCTCCCCACGGGCAACCTCTTCGGCGCCGCCTGGTTCCTCCTCCTCTTCCTCGCGGGCATCACCTCCTCCGTCTCCCTCGCCCAGCCCGCCGTCGCCTTCCTCAAGGACGAGCTGGGCATCACGAAGCGCAAGGCCGCCATCCTGTTCATCGTCGTCACCTTCGTCCTCTGCCAGCCCGCCATCTTCTTCCTCGGCAACGGCGTGGTGGACGAGTTGGACTTCTGGGGCGGCACCTTCTGCCTCGTCCTCTTCGCCACCATCGAGACCATTCTCTTCGGCTGGTTCTTCGGCATTGACAAGGCCTGGACCGAGATGCACTACGGGGCCGACCTCCGCGTGCCCCGCCTCTACCGCTACGTCATCAAGTACGTCACCCCTATCTTCCTCCTCGTCATCCTCTCCGCCTGGTTCCTCCAGAAAGGCCCCCCCGCCCTCCGCCCCGGCAGCATCCGCGACTGGCCCGCCTTCTGCGCCAAGCTCCGCGTGGACGGGTACCAGGAGGGCAAGCTGCTTGACTTCGGCGATCGCGACCTCCGGCGAAGGGTCTGGGGACTGCTTCCTGCCGACGCTCGGGCCGCGGCCTCCGAGGCCGCCAACGCCAGAGAGGTCGCCTGGGCGCACAAGACCGCGATCCTCGCCGGCCTCAACCAGATCATGGAGAGCCCGGACCTCGCCAGCCACAGGCCCAAAGGGTTGTCGAAAGACGGCTTGCAGCAGCTCAACCGCTCGCTCCTCCAGGCCGCTTTCCCCGCCGAGATCGCCCCCCGGCGAGCCAAGATCATCGAGGTGGTGCTGATGGTGGACGTCGCTGACCCCGACCGCCCCTACGTGCTCGGCGCCCGCCTGATGCTTCTCGTGCTGTTTATCGGCCTTGTGGTCGGCCTCGAAATCGCCTGGCACAAGCGCCGCGACCTCTGGGACCGCACCGAACCCCTGGAGGACCCGCCATGACCGCCGCCGGCTGGCTCATCGCGATTGGCTCCTGGGTTGGCATCCTTGCCCTCAACGTCTTCTGCTTCTACCGTTTCTTCACCGAGAAGCCGGCCGAGCCGATCACCCGCGAAGACACCCCCCCGCCCCAACCTCCCGCGGGTTGCCAACCCGCGGGAGGTTAGACCGAATTGTCAAAGA
>DAOOIT010000043.1 GCA_035384565.1 Planctomycetota bacterium
CCTACGCTCTGCGTGGGGACGCGCCTCTTGGCCGCTCCGCGGCCTCTTCGTCTTCGCGGAGGAATTGACGCGGGAGTCACGAACCTCCCGCGGGTTCCAAACCCGCTGGAGGTTGGGGTTGCGGCAGGTTGGGGTTGGACGCGGGAGCGTCCGGATCATCGCCCCCACGCGGAGCGTAGGGGCGAGAAAGAGAAGATGACGGAGCGCAGAGGCGAGAAGGAGAAGGTGACGGAGCGTAAGGCAGAGAAAGGTGAAGAAGTAAGCCCCCCAGCGCCCACCCTTCCTGTTACCCTCCCGAAGGGATTGGAACCTTCAGGAGGGATGGCCGCTGGAATCGCACCAGAGGGGACAGTTTTCGGAAGCCGCGCGCAAGTCATCTGCGTTCAGCGACTTCAGACATCGCAACTGCCTCAACCCCGAGGAGCCAGACTTGACGCCTTCCCCCTCGGCAGACGGGCCTGCGCCTTACGCCTGGACACGAGGGACGTAGTTGGGGTTGGGCTCGGGAATGCGGGCGCCGACGGTGGGCAACCACTCCTGGAGGCGAGCCGTCAGCTCGCGCGCCAGCTCGGGCTCCTCGCCGGCCAGGTCGCGCTCCTCACTGACATCGTCGCAGAGGTTGTATAGCTCGACGTGGCGATCTTCGAAGAACTCGATGAGCTTCCAATCGCCCGCGCGGACGGAGCACCCGGGCGCGCCGCCCTGGTTGCTGTAGTGGGGGTAATGCCAGAAGATGGCCTGGCGGTCGAGGCGCGTTTCGCCGCGCAGGAGCGGCAGGAGGCTCACGCCGTCGCAGTGCTGCTCGGGGAGCGGCGGCAGGCCGGCGGCTTCGAGAAAGGTCGGATAGAAGTCGGTGCTCGTGACCGGCACGCGGCACAGGGTGTCGGGCGGCGTGACGCCCGGCCAGCGGATGAAGAGGGGCTCGCGGGTGCCGCCCTCGTACATCCAGCCCTTGCCCTCCGCGAGCGGGGCGTTGCAGGTCGGGCTGCCCTCGGCGGTGGCGAGGCCGCCGTTGTCGCTGGTGAAGACGACGATCGTGTTCTCGGCCAGCCCCTCGTCGTCCAGGGCGTCGAGCAGCCGCCCGATGTTCTCGTCCATGCTCTGGATCATGGCGGCGTAGCCGGGGTCGCTGTGGAAGAGGCGGCGGGTGATCCGCTGGTCGCGCTTGTGGTCGCAGGGGAAGTGCTCACCGAGGGCGAAGGGGTCGCGGCGGTCGAGGCCGAGCGAGGCCGCCTTGGCCTTGTACTTTTCGACGTAGGCGGGTTTGCCCTGGATGGGGACGTGGACGAGGTAGTACCAGAGGTTGAGGAAAAAGGGCCGGCCGTCATTGTGGCGGATGAGGCGGATGGCCTCGTCGGTGAGGCGGTCGGGCAGGTACTCGCCCTGCGGGCCGTCGGGCAGCATGGGGTTGCTGTAGGGCGCGAAATAGCTGCGGGGCATGCCGGCGTCCCAGCCGCCGATGTTGACGTCGAAGCCGTGGTGGTGGGGCCAGTAGGGCTCGTGGCCGAGGTGCCACTTGCCCACGTGCCAGGTCTGGTAGCCGCCCTCGCGGAGCGCGCGGGCGAGGGTCTTCTCCTCGCGGGGCAGGTAGTGCAGATAGGGCGTCGAGAGCAGCCGCCCCGTGGCGGCGCCGGCGATGAAGTTGGTGATCTGCACCCGCGCCGGATACTTGCCGGTCATCACACTGGCGCGGGTGGGCGAGCAGACGGGGCACGAGGCGTAGGCGTCGGTGAACCGCACGCCCTGTTGCGCCAGGCGGTCGAGGCGGGGCGTCTCGTAGAAGGGGCTGCCCATGCAGCCCAGGTCGGTCCAGCCCAGGTCGTCCATCAGGATGAACACGATATTCGGCTGGGGCATGGCAGCTCGGCCTCCTCGGTTCGGGCGTGGAGCATCCCCTCCCCGCTCAGGTCGTGAGCCCCATGAGCTTGCGGATGTAGTCGGCGTTGCGCTTGCAGTCGGCCACGGCGTCCTTGGATGGGCAGGCGGTCTCGAGCACGATCCAGCCCCGGAACTCGATGGCCTTGAGGGCTTCGGCCACGGGCTCCATCTTCACTCTGCCTTCGCCCAGGTAGCTGCCGCCGTCCTTGAAGTGGATGCAGGGGCAGAGGCGGCCCTTGAGCGCGCGGATTTCGGCGGGCACGTCGTAGCCGTGGCCCGTCGAGTTGCCGATGTCGTAGTACACGCTCACGCCGTCGGTCCCGATGGCATCGAGGATCTCGAGGTTCTGCTTGGCGGAGCAGGTGTTTTCGAGGCCGAGGCTCACGCCGGCCGCTTTGGCCTTCGGCGCGATCTCTTTCAGGCGGGCGACCAGAGCGTCCACGCGTTCTTTGATGAGGCCCTTGCCGTTGCGCAGGCTGGACTCCCCGCCGAAGAAGGGCACGAGGATGCCCACGGCGCCCAGGTCCTTGGCGGCCTCGATGCACTGCTCGAGCCAGGCCGGGCCGCGCGGGTCGGTGGCCACGGGATTGCCGTTCAACAGGTCCATCGAGAGCGACGACACGGCGACGCCTGTGGCCTTCATCTGCTCCTTGATCTTCGCGCGGCGGGCGGGGTCGGCGATCTCCAGCGTGTCCTTCGGGCCGCCCACGCCGACTTCCACGCCTTCGAGACCCGCCTTCTTGGCCCCGTCGAGGTTGCCGCCGAAGTGGCGCGCGGCGATGCGAATCCTGGGCGCGGATGCCTCGGCAGCCAGCAACTGGGGCGCCAGCGCCGCCCCGGCCAGCCCCGCCGCACTCCCCGACAGGAATACCCTTCGCGTCAGACTCATCCTGTGCTCTCCTATGATGATTCGGCGGTCCGGTTCGCAACGCCGGCCAGGATAGCGCGCAGCCAGCCCCCGAGCAAGTGCCCCCACGGGCGGCGCGTCAGAAACCTCTCATCACCCCGGCGCGTCTGCCGTAGATCAGCTTCCCGGGGAAATCCCAGAGGAGCGCCTTGGTCACATAAAAGGGGCCGCCCACGGCGTACTGCATAGCCACCCCCGTGTAGATGGCGGGCGCCTGAACCACGTCCACACTGAACTGGCTCGCCTCGCCCTGTGCCACCTGGTCCACGAGCAGCAGCGGCAGGCCGACGAGCAGCCCTGGAGCCAGGCCGGCGAGCATTCCCCCGTAGAAGCCCACCTGAGCGGGCACGCTGACAAACGCCGACGGGTCGTCGGCCAGCGGGGTCGGGATGTTGTAGGGGTGCGTCCGCGAGCGCGTCGTGTGCCAGCCCTGCGCGTTTGCCCCGGTCGCCATCGCCCCAGCCAGCAGCAGGAGCGCCATCGGCCATCGCATGCTCACTCTCCTTCCGCCCTGATTATACCGCGCGGCTTCGGCAATGCAATGCGAGGAGGCGCCCCCGGGTGCGGACCGAAATCGTAGGTCGTTTCTGTTACGGGCGTCCCCCGAACAGGGGAGGGCCCGATGCAGACGTAGCCGCGAGCGTCCCGCTTGCGGCCCTCTTGATCCGTTCGACAAGCGAGACGCTTGTCGCTACGAGAATCCGCAACAGGAACTGCCTACGGAAATGGCCCACACCCGGCGCCCCCTACTGGTAGATGAGCCAGGCGGTGGCAGCGCAGGGCTTGCTGGCGGTGAAGCGCACCCAGTGGGCGCTGTAGCCGTCGGGGAACTCGTGCTTGATCCTCTGCCCGCTCGGCACGGTGATGGCGGCGTAAGGCACGAACTCGCCACTGGTTAGGAAGTCTACCTCGACGGTGAAGGTCACGGCCTCCCCGGCGTCGTGGGCGAGTTCGAGGGTCTTCTTGTCGAAGCCGGTCATAAGATAGGGGTCGGACGGCTCGCCGCGGTTGACAGGCGTCTTGAGCCACGGGCCGCCTTGGCCTTGGGGCTTGCCGAGCTGCCACAGGTCGTCCACGGCGCCGAACCACAGGCCGGGGCCGTCGGGCGCGCGGAAGAGGTGGCCATCGGGCTGAGCGGCGGCGAGGGTGCCCGACAAGACGAGCAGCCCACGCCAGGTGCAGTAGTCATAAATCCTCTTGCCGTGGGCGCATACGGGGCGAATGCCGGCGAAGCTCTCGCGCGGGACCTCGTAGAAGTGCCCCCCGACATTGAGGAGGTAGCGCTCGGTGATGACCTCGCGCAGGGTGCGGCAGCCCTCGGTGGCGTCGGCGGCGGGGTCGAGCTTGGGCAGGCGGAAGGTCTTGCCGCGGACCTTGGCGATGACCGAGGCGGCGTCGGAGCCGAAGGCGTAGACGCCGTAGGTCCTCTCGGCGAGCCCCCTCTTGGGGGTCGCACCGGCGAGCAGGGCCTTGGCCTTACTGCCCAAGTCGTCATCGGGGCTGGGCTTGCGAAGCTTGATGGCAACGTCCTGGCCGACCTCGTAGAGGGCCCCATCGCCTGTGAGGAACCACAGCCGGTCGTTGGCCGGGAGGAGCACGCCGTCGGCGACAGCCCTCTTGTCGTCGAGGGCAGGAAACGCCTGGAAGACCCTGGCGGCTTCGGGCGTGCGGGCGACGCCGCTGGTGGAGTAATGGAAGTAGGCCGTGGCCTTGCACTCGCGGCTGGCGGTGAGGCGGAGCCACACGGCGGCGAGGTCGGGCGGGAAGATATGGCTCGCGTAGCCGCGGGCAGGGACGGTGAGGGCGTGGAGCTTAGTCCAGTTGCCATCACCCTTTACGTCGGCCTCGACAGTGAACTCGACGGGCGCAGCGGCATCGTGGGAGAGGTGAAGGACGCGCTTCTCGAAGCCGTCGCAGAGGTAGGGGACGGAGGGCTCGCCCGCCTTGACGGCGTCGGCGACCCACGGGCCGCCCCAACCTGCGGGCCGGCCCCACTTGGCCAGGTCAGCGACGGTGCCGAGCCACAGATTCGACTGCGGCTGGCCGCCCAGGGGATTGCCCATGACCGACGTGTCGTCGGAGGCGATGACGAGACGGCCATTCCAGTGGCAGAAGTCGGGCACCATCCGCAGATGCGTGGCGAGGGGGCGGAAGCCGGCCGTCTTCCCCGGGCGGAAGTCGGGCGGGAACTGGTAGAACATCGAGGGGAAGTCGAGGAGGAAGCGCCCCTCCCCCACCTCGCGGATGCGCGGCCATTCGGTGAACCAGCCGTGGTCGGGCACGTGAGTGTAAGTGCTTTGTGGGTAACGATATGTGTGCCAGGTACCCTTGTCGAGCACCTTGAGGATCAGCGAGCGGGCGTCCCACCCGATGGCCCAGAGGGGGACGTCGGGGCTGCGGTCGTCGGGCGCGCCCAGGATGCCTCCGGGGCCGGTGACTTCGGTGAACTTGTCGTGCTGGACGAGCGTCCACCGGTCCGCCTTGCCGTCCCACTCGGCGAGCGCTCCGCCCTTGCCGTTGTTCGTAATCACCACGCGCCCCTGGCCCGTGTAGCCGCCCTTGCCGTGGGTGCCCGTGACCCCCAGCTTCTGCACCACGCCGAGCTTCCTGCTCTCGAGCGTGTGGACGTCCAGTTCGAAGAACGAGCCTTCCATGTCGAACACGTAGACCTTGTTCTTCGGGTCGGTGAGGTGGCGTGCGACGGCGGTCACGCGGGCCTTGATGTCGTAGGGCCGCACCTTGCCGCCGGCGTCAATCGTGTAGGAGCCGATGATGAGTTGGTTGGACTCGCGGTGGACAAGCCGCCCCGCATGCGTGCCGCCGTTGCTCTCGGGGCGCTGGACGAGCTCGAGGTCGGGCGTGACCTGGTAGAGCTTGCCATCGCCGTAATGAGCGGGGTACGTGATGAACCACAGCGACCCGGCCCACGGCACGACCGCCCCAATGCCGCACTCGCTCTTCGCCTGCGACAGCGCGGCCAGGCTCGGGTACACGCCACTGATGCAAAGCGGCTCCTTCGGCACCTCAGCGCCTCCTCGCACACGGGCACTCAACACCAGGGGAAGAACCCACACGAACCGCCGCAACGCGCGCCACATGGACCAGTGCTCCTCACGGAAGTCGGGCCCTGTCTGGGATCGGGCTGCAACAGCATAGCAGGCGCCCTGCGGTCTGCCAAGCCCGACTTCACCCTCCGGGTGCGCCCCGGAACAGTAGGTGGCCCTGCTCCTGGGCGGCGGATTCCATGTGGCACAGCCGTCCTCGGCTGTGCTTGTGGGCGGGACGTCCCCGTCCCGCGGTTCGCGGCGTGGGGACACGCCGCCCACAATGTCCCCCACAGATGGGGGCGCAGGTGCCGCACGGTCGCCTATTTTGCCGGTTCGCACCCCCACCCCCCTCGAGCCCCGCTACTCCTTCACCTGGAAGACCGAGACGTCGTCGAGCGTCCCGGCCAGAATGTCCAGTTCGGTGCCCTTGTCGGCCCGCCAGAACAACGGCGCGCCGCAATCCTTGCAGAAGGACCACACGCCGTTGCAGTCGCACTTCGCCTTCGAGGCCGCGCGGAACGACGCCGGCGCGCCGGCCGTGATCGCGAAGCCGCTGCGGGGGACGGTGACGTAGGGGGCATTGAGCGCGCCCGTGGCCCGCTGGCAGCCGCGGCAGTCGCAATAGCTGCACCTGACTACCGGGCCTTCAACCCTGAACCTGACCTGCCCACAGTGGCACTGGCCGGTGAGCGGCTTGGCCGGGTCGGGCGTGGCGGCGGCTCCCTTCGCGACGACAGCGGCGGCGGTGACGCTCACCGACGGGACTCGCCGCTTCGACGCGGACGGCGTCCCCCCGCCGCCTGGCCCCAGGCGGTGCAGAGAGGAGTGGTCTGGGACCATCATGAAGAGGCACATCCACACGAATGCCACCAGGGCAGCACCGCCCAGTGGCCACACGACCCAGCGGAAGCGTACGTCCATGGCTCATCCCTCCTGCTCAGTCGAGGCGATGCTGTGCAGCCACCATCTCACCTTCCGGTCGCGGCCAGATCGAGCCTGGCGCTCGAAATACAGCTTCATCTCGACGCCGGCGGCGGTGCGCACGCGGTACCAGTGCTTCCGCACGTACTGCTCGTCGCTGCCGGACGTGCATGGGCCTGTCTGACGCCATTGTTCGAGGACTTCGGCGATCGTGTGCTCCTCGCCCCGCCAGCGGAAGCGCATCGGCAGGCCCGGTTCGCCCGTCGCCATGCGGCGGGTGTCCACGGACTCGATGACCGGCTCGATGGATTCGCCGATGAAGTGCCTGATCACCTCTATCCTCTACCGTCCCTCCAGGACCGAGGTAGTCCTCTCGCACCCAGCCCACACGCGGGACGCGTGTGGCTACGGCGGGACGCACGGGCATCGCCCTGGCGTCTGGCCCGAGGAGGAGCGGGAAAGCGTGCCCAGGCCCACAAGCGCGAAGGGCCGGCTGGGCGCATCGCCGAAGGTGATGTAGTGAGCCGCCTTGGCCAGGCGTCTTGAGGGAGGCCCGATATCGTCGAGCGACTCCAGGCGGCCCTCGCGTCGCGCGGCGAGCAGGCGGTCCACTGCCACCGGCCCTAGGCCCGGCACCCGCAGCAACTCGTGCCGCTCGGCGCGATTGACGTCCACGGGGAACCGCTCGGGGTGGAGGCGCGCCCAGGTCTCCTTCGGGTCGGCGTCGAGTGCCAGGCGGCCGGCGGGGTCGAGGGGAATCTCCTCGGCCTCGAACCCGTACTTGCGCAGCAGCCAGTCGGCCTGGTAGAGGCGGTGCTCGCGGGTGAGCGGCGCGTCGGGCGAGGGCTGGGGCGCGCGCTCGCCGGGCAGGCTGGGGTCGCCCAGGCCGCGCTGGTAGGCGCTGAAGTACACGCGGGCCACGCCCCAGCGGCGATAGAGGGCGCCCATGGCCTTCACGATGTCGGCGTCGGACTCGTCGGCCGCGCCGACGATGAACTGCGTGCTCTGGCGCACGCGGGCGAAGGGTGCGCCGCGCGCGGTGAGCGCGCTGATGCGCTTGAGCGGGCGCACGATGTCGCGGAAGTAGTCCTTCGTGCGCGACAGACGGGCGAAGGCGGCGGCCGTGGGGACCTCGACGTTGAGGGAGACGCAATTGGCGAGCGAGAGCGCCTCTTCGATGGCGGCGTCGGAGGCGCCGGGCAGGATCTTCAAGTGCAGGTAGCCGTGGTAGTCGTAGCGGCGGCGCAGAATACGGGCGACGGCGGCCATGCGCTCCATCGTGTGGTCGGCGCCGCGCACCACGCCCGAGCTGAGGAAGAGGCCGTGAACGCTCCCGCGGCGAACGAAGTCCATGTAGGCCGCCGCCACCTCCTCGGGCGTGAGGGTGGTGCGGGGGGTGTCGCGGTCGGAGCGGAAGGGGCAGTAGCGGCAGTCGTTCACGCAGGCGTTCGAGAGGAGCGTCTTGAGCATCACACAGGTGCCGCCGCGCGGCAGCGAGGCGGGATAGACCTACACGCCGCCCGGGCCGCGGCGGCGATGGTCGTCGTTGTCGCGGGTGCCGCAGGCGCACGACAGGTCGAACCGCGAGGCGTCGGCAAGGGTCTGGAGCTTTTCGTGCGCGTCCATCGAACAGAACCTCAGTGTCGTGGACAGGATAGAGTCAGGATACTGCCCCCGGGCCAGAGGGTCAAGGGCAATCCGCGGCAATTCGGGTTTGGAAAGACGGCGGTTTTCTGTACACTAGCGGGACGCTGTGTCGCCCCCCAACGGCAAAGGAGTCGTGATGCGAAGAGCAACCGTCGTCGCCTGCCTCGCCCTCGCCCTCTCGCTCGCCCGGGCCGAGAACTGGCCGCAGTGGCGCGGGCCGTTCTTCAACGGCTCGACGACCGAGACCAATCTGCCCGCCAAGTTCAGCGACACCGAGAACGTGCTCTGGGCCACCCCCCTGCCCGGCGCCAGCGGCTCGACGCCCATCGTGTGGGGCGACCGCATCTTCGTGAGCACAGTGGACGCCTCGACGAACGACCTGCTGGCGATGTGCCTCGACGCGAGGGATGGCAAGGTGCTTTGGTCGCACAAGACGGGCAAGGACCGCCAGTTCGCCCGCAACAACATGGCCTCGGCCTCGCCCGTCACCGATGGCAAGACGGCCTGGTTCTTCTACGGCACGGCCAACCTGTTCGCCTTCGACTTCGAGGGCAAGCTGCTGTGGCACCGCGACCTGGAGAAGGACCACGGCTTCAACGCCCTGATGTTCGGCTACAGCTCGAGCCCGCTGCTCTACAAGGGCAAGCTCTACATCGTGGCGATCCGCAGCCAGCGGCCCAACGCCTATGGCCCGCCCCACACGCCCACCGAGGGGCCCACCCCGTCGTATCTGCTGGCCATTGACCCCGCCACGGGCAAGGACCTGTGGCGCCAGGATCGCCCGACCGATGCCGTGGGCGAGGCCCAGGAGGCCTACAGCACGGCCATCCCGTGCGAGCTGGGCGGGCGCTCGTCCGTCCTGGTCTATGGGGCCGACTACCTGACGGCCCACGACCCCGAGACCGGCAAGGAGCTGTGGCGCTGGGGCGGCTACAACCCTAAGAAGATCAACCACTGGCGCATCGTGCCATCGGCCGTGGTGGGCGATGAGCTGATCTACGTGGTCGGCCCGAAGTACTCCACCCTCTTCGCCCTCAAGCCGGGCGGCAGCGGCCTCGTGGGCGACGACCACGTGGCCTGGACCTTCGAGAGGCGCATCCCCGACGCCAGCACGCCCCTCTACTACAAGGGCCAACTCTATCTCCTCGACGACGATCGCCGCGTGCTCACCTGCGTGGACCCCAAGACAGGCAAGGCGAAGTGGCAAGGCGATATTCCGGGGCGCACGGTCATCCGCGCCTCGATCACGGGAGCAGACGATAAGTTATACATTATCAATGAGTTACGCGAGGCCACCGTGCTCGCCGCGGGCGACGAGTTCAAGATCCTGCACGAGGTGAAGATGGGCGCCACGGGCCGCGGCTTCACGCGCTCGACCATCGTCGCCGCCAACGGCCGCCTCTACATTCGCGCCGCCGAGACCCTCTACTGCATCGCAGCCGCGAAATAAGCGGCACGACGGATTCACTACGCAAGAAAAGCGCGTCGGGTATTGACAGCCTCCGGACACCAGGGTATATTCCATATATCACGCCGTGATGCAGCGCGGTGTGGTGTCTGATGCCCTCCGCCGCCTGAGAATCCGGGCGCATCTCCGCCTCGTCCACCCCTGTGCCGTGCGCCCTGTACCGTCAAGGAGCATGGTCTATGCCTCTGACCCGACGCGATTTCGTGAAGGCATCCTCGGCCGTCGCCGCCGCACTTGGCTTCGGGGTGCTCCGCTCCCGCGACGCCTCGGCTGTTCCAGGAGGCCAATCGGTCGTGTGGCTCCAGGCGCAGGCCTGCACTGGCTGCTCGGTGTCGCTGCTCAACAGTGTGAGCCTGATGACCGTGGACGACCTCCTTCTACGCACGCTCGACGTGAAGTACCACCCCAACCTCATGGCGGCCGCGGGCGCGAAGGCCATCACCGCCGCCAACGACGCGCGGAGCAAGGGGGGATACGTGCTCGTGGTCGAGGGCGCCATCCCCACCACAGCCGGCGGCATCTGCTGCACGCTGTGGCCGGGCATGACCGCCGTGAAGGGCGTGCAACAGTTCGCCGCGAACGCCGCCCTCGTCATCGCCGTGGGCACGTGCGCCTCGTTCGGCGGAGTCTCAGCGGGCAAGCCTAACCCCACCAAGGCCGTCTCGGTCGCCCGCGTGCTCAAGAAGATGCCCGTGATCAACATCCCCGGCTGCCCCGCCCACCCCGACTGGGTGGTGGGCACCATCGCCCACGTGCTCAAGTACAGGGCGGTTCCGCCGCTGGATGCCCTGAATCGCCCCACCGAATTCTACGGCAGGAGGATGCACGACCTGTGCCCGCACCTTGCGGCGTTCAACAGGGACTTCCAGCGCCGTCTGGGCCATGCGGGCAGCAAGAGCTGCTTTTCCTGCCACAGTGTGCGCGATGGCGAGGTCAAGGGGCCCGACCGCCTGAGCGACGGCGGCTGCCTCTATGCCTTCGGCTGCAAGGGCCTCACCACCTCGTGCGACTGCCCCAACCGCCAGTGGAACGCGGGCGCGGCCGGCTCCACCGGCGTGAACTGGTGCGTCGGCGCCCACGCCCCCTGCATCGGCTGCACCGAGCCGGGATTCCCCGATCGCATGTCCCCCTTCTACACCCCCTCCGGCCCCGGCGTGGACGACGATGACGACGACGGCCACGACCGCGACGATGATTGACGGCGGACGGCCTACAAGGAGCCCCCAATGCGCAGAACGATCAACGTCGGCCCCGTGACCCGCGTGGAAGGCCACCTCGACATCGAGGTGACGGTGGACACCGTGAACGGCCAGGACCGCGTGGTGGACGCGAAGAGCTCGGGCACCATGCTGCGCGCCTTCGAGCTGATCCTCCTGGGCCGCGACCCCTTCGATGCGCCCCACTACACCCAGCGCATCTGCGGCGTGTGCCCCATCTCGCACTCCATGGCCTCGGTGCTCAGCCTCGAGGCCATCTTCGGCGTCGCGCCCACCGACAACGGCCGCATCCTCCGCAACCTTGTGCTCGGCGCCAACTTCCTCCAGTCACACATCCTGCACTTCTACCACCTGGCCGCGCTCGACTACATTGACACCGCCGGCCTGATCGATATGGCCCCCTGGATGCCGCGCTACGCGAGCCGCGACCTGCTCAGGGGCGCCGACGCCGCGCGCCTGGTGGGCCACTACGTGGATGCACTGGCCATGCGCCGCAAGGCCCACACGATGGGAGCCATCTTCGGCGGCAAGCTGCCCATCGCCGTCACCTTCCTCCCCGGCGGCTCCTCCGAGACCGTCACCGTCCAGAAGATCGCCGACTTCCGCAAGCTGCTCGACGATCTCCGCGCCTTCATCCAGGACGTGTATCTGCCCGACCTGCTCCTCGTAGCCACGCGCTTCCCCGAGTACGCCGGCATCGGCCGCGGCTGCGGCAACCTGGTCGCCTACGGCGTCTTCGACCTCGACGCCGCCGGCGCCAGCAAGCTCCTCCCCCGCGGCACCCTCACCGACGGCAGGCTCGGCCCCCTCGACCCCGCCAGCGTCGCCGAATACGTCCGCTTCGCCTGGTACGACAACAAGACCACGGGCGCGAACCCGGCCGCCGGCGTCACCAGGCCCACCGCCAAGGGCAAGGAAGCCTACTCCTGGGTCAAAGCCCCGCGCTACGCGAAGAAGGTCCACGAGGTCGGGCCGCTGGCGCGCATGTGGATGAGCGGCGACTACCGCAACGGCATCTCGGTGCTCGACCGCCTGGCCGCCCGCGCCTACGAGGCCGAGAAGGTGGCCATCGCCATGAACGGCTGGCTCAACGAGCTCGTGCCCGGCGGCCCCACCCAGGCCCCTACCAGCGCCGTGCGCAACGGCGCCGGCATCGGCCTCACCGAGGCCCCGCGCGGCGCACTCGGGCACTGGACCCGCGTGACCAGTGGCAAGCTCAGCCACTACCAGATCATCACGCCTACGGCCTGGAACGCCTCGCCCCGCGACGACGGCGGCCAGCTCGGCGCCATCGAGCAAGCCCTTATCAACACCCCTGTGGCCGATACCACCGAGCCGCTTGAGGTCCTCCGCGTCGTGCACTCGTTCGACCCGTGCCTATCGTGCGCCGTGCACATGGCGCGGCCCGGCAAGCCATTGCACACCATCGTCCTGAGCGCCTGACGGCTGCGTGGGGGATGCTTGCGGACGGGAGGCGACGGGTTCAGGCCTGGGCAGCCTGCGCGCCGGCGAGCCAGCCGGCCATGGCGGGACACGTCTCGCACACGGCGACCTCCTTCTCCCAGCGGCCGCCCTTGCGCTCCGGGCAGCGCTGGCCGTGGAGCAGCCAGCACAGGTCGCCCGCGCCCAGTTGATGCACAGGGCAGGCGTCGCGCGTCTCGGGCTGGCAGGCGGTCACTTCCCAGCACGGGGCCGGAGCGCCCAGCGTCTGGCGCCGCTGGAGGTAGCACAGGAGCGCGGCCGCCTTCTGCACGTGCACCGGCACCCGCCGCCAACCCTGCTCGTAGCTCTGAACCGCGCGCGTCGAGACGCCGAGCAACTCGGCGAGCCCGCTCTGGCTCACCCCCAGTTGCTCGCGGACCGCGCGCAGCAGCCGAAATCGCGACATCTCCCACCCTCCTGGTCGTTTCACCCCGACATCGGCCCCGCCCGTCACCAGGCATTATACTCATTCGCGGCCCTGTGTCCAAGCCTCTCCCTGATTCGCCGGACCGTCGTCGCGTCGGGCTCGAAGGGCAGCGGAGGCGGCGTGGGGATGGCGAGTTGCTGGTTCTCGGCGAACGGGGTGTCAGCGAGCTTAAGGTTGTAGGCCAGCGCCGCAAGCGTGGCCAGGTTCACCACGTCGAGCGCGTTGTAGGCGAGCAGCGTCTCCAGCGCGCGCTCGTTCCCGTTGTTCTGGTAGTCCCACCAGAGGAGCACGGCGAAGAAGCCGTCCACATCGGCCAGGCCGCCGCGGTCGAGGCCGAGTTGGCGCTCGCAGCCCTTGAGGCCGCCGCGATAGCCGAGGCTGGCGAGCGGGTAGCGCAAGTCAAGGTGCGCCTGGCGCATCGGCAGGCCGAAGTAGTGGCGGATGAACGGCAGGTCAAAGCACTTGCCGTTGTAGGTCACGAGCAGGCGGTAGGCGCCAATCTCGTCGCGGAAATCGAACAGGTTGTCGCCCTGCACGTAGTGGCGCAGGCGCTGGCCGTCGTAGAGGCAGATGGTCGTGATGTAGTCGTCGGGGCCGCCCATCCCGGTCGTCTCGATGTCGAGGTAGGCGACCGAATCGCGGAACTCGGCGAACAGCCGCCACTGCTGGTCGGCGGGCAGCCGCGCGGCGAACCACGCCGCCTCACGACCCGCCAGCCGAGTGAGCGACTCCTCGGCCCCACGGCGCACCGGCTCGGCCTTGTGGGGCGGCAGGGGCAGCTCTCCCCTTGCCGCCTGCCACGACCCCACGCCCGAGCGCCACAGGTGCCGCTCCGTCCGCGGCCCGATCCCGCGAATGTGGCAGAAGGTGTTCTGAAGCATCGGCGACCACCTCGTGAGCGGCCCGCACTTCCATCTCCCCGCCTTGCTTCAATCTACAATCTACATCTCCGGAGGCCCCGCCGCAAGCCTCTCATGCCGCCGCCGACGGCCGCCCGGTGCCCGTTGCTCCCGAAGCGGCGGCGCGCTACAATTCCGTCCCGCCTCGGGGGGATATGCGATGGCGGCGAAGGAGACTGGAGTATGCCCCGCTGCTGCGTGACGGGAACCGTGCTGGCTGCGTGGGGGATCGCGATGGCCGCTACTGCTCAAGACTACGTGACGTGCACGAGCTTCGCCCAAGTCATGGCCGCGGAGACCCAGGTCAACGTGACCCGAATCTCGGACCCCGAAGGCCAGTACACCGGGTTCTTCTTCTACCAGTGCCTCCAGTTCGACCCCACCGACCGGTATGTGTTGGGCATGAGGGTCTATATCCAGAACCGGGAGGTCCGGCCAACCGACCGCGCCGACATCGGCCTGATCGATCTCCAGGACGGCTGCAAGTGGACGAAGATCGGCGAGACCACGGCCTGGAACTGGCAGCAGGGCGCCCGAGCGCAGTGGCGGCCCGCCTCCAACGAGGTCGTGTGGAACGACCGCGCCGACGACAAGTCGCACTACGTCTGCCGCGTCTACGACTACAAGACCGGCGCCCGCCGTGTCCTGCCCCGGCCCATCTACGCCCTGTCGCCCGACGGCACGACTGCCCTCACCCACGACTTCGAGCGCATGAAGCACGGCGGCACGGACTATGTGGGCATCGCCGACAAGTACGCCGCCCAGTTCGCCCCTGCCGGGACCGGCATCTGGAAGATGGACATGGCCTCGGGCGAATCGCAGCTTCTCCTCAGCCTGGCCCGGATGGCCGAGATCGCCTACCCCACGGAACGCCCCGCCGCGGGTTGCCTGTATTTCTTCCGCGAGGGCTGGAACCCGTCCGGCACCCGCTTCATGGCCTTCGTCAAGGAGCCGAAGAGCGGCCTGGACAAGGCGTTCACTATGACCCCCGCCGGCGCCGACATCCGCTTCTTCTACAACGCTCCCAGCCACCATTGCTGGCGCGACGACGCCCACGTGCTCGAAGGCAGGAACTATCAGCTCTACGCCGACGATGGCACAGGGAAGCCCGAGAAGCGCCTGTGCGACGCCCCCCACAACGGCCACGTCAGCGACCTGCCCGCCCCTGGCGGCCCCTGGCTGCTGTCCGACACATACGTCATCGGGGGCTGCCAGTACCTCTTCCTCTTCCACGTGCCCAGCAAGCTCTACGTGCCCCTCGCGAAACTGCGGTCCACCGCCCAGGGCGGCATCCACAGGGTGGACCTTCACCCGCGGAGCAGCCGCAACGGGCGACTCGTCTGCATAGACGCCACCCACGAGGGCCGGGGCCGGCAGATGTACCTTCTGGACATCGGCCCCATCCTCGACCGCCCGCCGGGCCGCTGACCCCTCCCGTGCGCCCGTGTATGGTCTCACATCTTCAAGGGCGTGTTGCCCAAAGCCTGGACGAAGGGGCCGGGTTCGTAGTGCGGCCTTCAGGCCGTACGGATACGGGCTGAAGCCCGCATTACGAACGCGCCTGCCCTGTCGCGCGATTCGGGCAACACGCCCTGAAGGCTTGACACCGCGAGCTGCGAAGGTATTGGAGCCTTCGGGGGGGGGGTGCCATACTTGCTCAACCTTGAGGGGAGGGAAATGAGCAAGTATGGCAGGAAAGGGCGTGGAGCCGCCCGGATCGCCAAAGCGCCATAGTTGCTCACTCCGGGGGATGAGCAAGTATGGCGGCCGTGTCTGGTTTCCCGGACTCAGCGGCGCCGGAAGGCGTCGAGGGCGGCGTCGTAGACGTGCTTGAGGGGCACGCCGGCCTCGGCGGCGGCGCGGCGGCAGTCCTCGTACTCGGGGGCGGCGTGGACGAGGTTCTTGCCCATGTGCCCGACCTTGACGCGGACCTTGCCGTAGCGGGTCTCGACGTCCACGGATTCGCGGCGGAGCTTCCGCCGCGAGGCGCGGGTGCGGCGGATGCCGAAGGTGGAGGTCTCGGTGAGGATGATCTGCTCGATGGCGGGAGCGTTGCCGGGCTCGACGATGGCCTGAAGGATGACGCCGGGGCGGTTCTTCTTCATGTGAATCGGGATGAGGAAGGCGTCGAGCGCGCCGGCGGCGAAGAGGCGGTCGAGGACGTAGCCGATGATTTCGCCGGTGATGTCGTCGAGGTTGGCCTCGATGACGAGCACCTCGTCGCTCTCCTCGGTGGCCTCGGCCTCGGTGGCCACGTCGCCAACGAAGAGGCGGAGCACGTTGGGCGGGGTCTCGCGGGTGGCGGTGCCGGCGCCGTAGCCGACGGCGGTGACGGTCATGAGCGGCCGGGGTCCGAAGGCGTCGGCCAGGGTGGTGAGGAGGGCGGCGCCGGTGGGGGTGGTGAGTTCGCCCTCGACGTCGGTGCCGACGGTGGGGAAGCCCTTGATGAGTTCGGCCGTGGCGGGAGCGGGGACGGGGAGGCGGCCGTGCGCGCAGGTGACGAAGCCCATGCCGGTGCGGATGGGGCCGCAGACGACCCGCTCGATGCCCAGCAGGCGCAGGCCGACGACCGAGCCCACGATGTCCACAATCGCGTCTACGGCGCCGACCTCGTGGAAGTGGATCTTCTCGGGGGGGCAGCCGTGGACGCGGCCCTCGGCGTCGGCGAGGCGCTGGAAGACGGCGCCGGCCTGGCGCTTGTCGCTCTCGGGCAGCCGCGAGTGCTCGATGACGTGGAGGATTTCGGGCAGGTTGTGGTGGCGGTGCTCGTGGTCGGCGGCGCGGGGGCGGCGTTTGGGCTTCACCTCCACCTTGGTGGCCGTGATGCCGCCGCGCTGCACTTGGGTGGCCGTGAGGGCGTAGTCGGCGACCGCGAGTTTCTTGAGCTCGGCGCGCAGGGTGTTGAGCGGCAGCCCGGCGTGCACGAGGGCGCCGAGCATCATGTCGCCGCTGGCGCCGGAGAAGGGATCGAAGTAGGCGATTCTCACAAGGGTTCCTTTCCTGGAATCCGCTGTTCGCGGCCCGCCGCGGGCGCCGGGGGGCAGCCGCAGGGCGCCGCGATACGCCGCACGCCCGTGAAGCCCCGCCCGGGGCTTGCGGCTTGCGGCTCGTGGCTTGAGGCTTGCCGCTTGCGGCCTGGTTGCCTGGGGGTTACGGGTTGGCCTTCTCCTCGGGCTTCTTGAGGAAGTCGTCGGTGAACTCGACGGTCTTGATGTAGACGAGAGGCGGCTGTTCGTCGCGCTTCTTGTTGGGCACGCCCGCGGCTTGGCGGTTGTTGAGCTTCTTGTAGAGCACCCAGCTCTCGCGTTGGCCGTCGAGGAGCTGAATGGTGAATTGGCCCACGCAGTCGCCGACCACGCTCGTGCCGTCGCGGAGGGTGATGGTGGTGAGGAACTGGGTCCAGAGGTAGCCGGTGTCGAGGTAGACTTTCTCGCTGGAGCCCTGGTTCTTCCAGCGCCAGTCGCGCTCGAACTCTTCGATCTCGGGCTTGACCTCGATGCGCTGGAGGTCGGCGAGGAAGTAGTCCTGGTGGGCGCGTTGGGCGCGGTTGTAGATGCGCAGGGGCTTGTCGGCGCGGGCCCAGACGTGGCCTTCGAGCACGCGCTGGTCGGAGTAGGTGATGCGGGCGGGCCGGGCGTACTTCGGGAAGGCAACCCGCTCGCGGAAGGGGTTCACGTGCTCGGGGCGGGTCTTCTGGGCGCCGCCCTGGTCGGGTTCGGGCGCCGCCTTGTCGTCGGGCTCGGGCAGCGGGGTGGGACGCGGGACGATGGGTTTGCCGCCGGGCTTGTCGAGCTCGTCATCGGTCGGGGCTGGGAGGCTCGGTTCCTCCTTCGCCTTGGGCTTGGGTTTGGGCGTCGGCGGCTCGGCCTCGCCGGCCGTCGCCAGTGCGGCCAGCGCGACGAAGGCAAAGCCCCACCAGCGCTTTGACATCTCGGATCTCCCGTTCCGGCTGACTGAGGAGTGCGATGCGCTTGTGCCCCGACGAACCGGCGTCGGGCGCGAAGCACGCCAGGAGATATTGAAGCACGAAGGCGACGACGAAGGCGAAGACCCCCACGGTGGCCGACGTGAAGGCGCAACTGGGCCACGGCGAGAAGAGCCTGGCGAGCGACAGGCCGCGCAACTGGGGGTTCGCCGCGGCCCACAGGCCGATGCCGAAGCACAGCGCCATTGTGATGCCTGCGGAGGCGAGGCCCGACACCAGGGCACGGTGCAGCCGGCGAGTCCTTGCCGCCATGTCCCGCTCCTCCGTGCCCGCCGCGGAAGCATGATAGCACGGCGGAGCGGGGCGAGTCAACCCCCCTCCCCTGGCGAAATCGCCGCCGGGCGGGGGGACTGGGTTTCACTTCTCCTTCACGAGCCAGATGCGGCTCGTGCCGGGGGCGAGTTCGACGGTCTCGCGGAAGGCGAAGGGCGTCCAGCCCGGACTGGAGCGAAGCTCGGCCTTCACCGCCTCGTCGGTCGGGTTGTGGGCCTCGACGAACCACACGCCCGGCTCGTGCCACGCGACCTGAATCTTCGCGTCCCTCTTGTCGCACGTGACCGGGTGGCCGATGAAGATGTCCATGTCGCCCTCGTTCAGGTCGAGCTGGGCCGAGGCGGTGCCGTCGCGGATGGGCAGGGCTCGGACGTTCGGCCAGGTCCGTTTGCGGTCGAGGAGCCAGACGGACCAGCGGTCGTTGAGGTTGGCGACCGCGGCCGGCAGAAAGCCGGGCATCTCGGCCTTGGGCATCTTCGCCTCGACGCCCACGCCCTCGCCGTCGAGGAGCCAGAGGAGGAGATTGTCGAGCTGCTTGCCCCGCGTGATCGTGGACTGATAGCCCGTCTTGCCTCGCTCGACGATGCCGAACTTACGGGCGAAGTCGAGCATCCGCTCGGTCTTCGTCCCGCTCGCGGCCCCCGCGAAGCCGATCGCGTAGGCGACGTGGTCGCCCTTGGCGAGTTGCCCGCCTTTCGGCGCGAAGTGAAGCGAGATGTGGCCCCCCTTGCGGTAGCGGTATTGGAGTTCGTTGTCGAGGGCGATGAGCAGCGCCGAGCCGCCCTTCTCCTCGAGCGTGGCGAAGGTGCCCTGCTTGAACTCGCCCTGGCAATCGGGGGAATCGGGTGTCGCAATCACCTTGTCGCCTTCCCGCAGGACCCAGCCGGGCATGTTCGCATTCATCACCTGGAGTCCATCCTTGCCGAGCGCCGCGGCCTCCTTCATCACGACGTTCGTCACGTGGGTGCCGATGCGGAACTCGCCGGGAATCCAGTTGCAGGCATAGGTCCGCGACCAGCCGGAGAGGAGCTTCGTGGGGACGAGCCTGTGCCAGCCGCCCCAGGAGTTGCCCCAGCCGTGCTGGGGCTGCTCGTAGGGGTGGCCAAGGGGGGTCTTCTCGGCCTTCTCCTCGGCAGGGTCAAAGGCGTAGAGGTAGTCGGTCTGGCCGACGGCGACTTCGGGGCTGATCAGGTAGGTGTGGGGATAGGCGAAGAGGTACCTCAACTCGCCGGGCGGATGGAAGGAGAAGTCGAGGGCAACGGTGGGGAAGCCCAGCGGCTGACCATCTATGGGGAGCGTCGGCGAGTTCATGGTCAGGCAGACGGCTGGCTGGGCGACAAGGCGGAGGAGGCCCTTCGAGGGGGTGATGCCCATGTTGCCCTGGAAGCTCACCTGGGTCCACGTCTGGCCGCCCTGGCGGGTGCGCAGCCGGCAGTTGCCCAGGAAGTTGCAGCGGTCGGAGCAGAAGAACTCCTCGCAGAGAAGGTTGCGGTTCCAGAACTGGTCGCCGATGGCCTTGCGGCCTTTCGTGTCCTCGACCTCGAGGTAGAGGCCGAGCTGCTGGCAGTTGGAGAAGGTGATCTCGGTCTCGAAGGACTTGGCGCCCTTGGGCAGCCAGCGGCGCAGGACGCCGCGGTCGCCGTCGTGGAGGATGACCGACTTGAGGCCGTCGTCGGAGGCGACGCGAAAGCCGACGCGGAACTCCCAGAGGTCGGGCCGCCACCAGAGGCCGTTGGTGGAGGTGAGGCGGTTGGGCCCGCGCCAGGCGAGAATCTTCGGGCCGTTGGTGATGTATTGCCCGGCGTTGCCGCTGAATGACCAGGCCTGCTCGTGCCACTTGGTGCGGAGCCGTTCGGGCGGGCGGAAGGAGACGACCCGCCAGCCGTCCTTCGCCCGCTTCGCCACCTGGGCGGGGCTGGTGATGATCTCGAAGGCCAGCGGTGCCTGGCAGGCGCCGAGGCCCATGAAGTAGCGATAGGTGTCGAACGCCTCGTCCACCGGCTTGCCATCCTCGAAGCTCACGATGGGAAAGGAGTTGTAGAGCTTGTAGTCGGCGGGGTGGAGCCAGTTGTCTTTGTGGCGCCAGAAGCCGCTGAGGATGTGCTGCTGCATGTATTCGTTCACGTAGTCGAAGTAGGCGGCGGTGCGGTTCGAGCGGTTGGTGGCGAGGCGGCCGTCGGCGAGCACCATCGAGGGCTTTGGGAACTTCACCTCGTCGGCGAAGGCGTAGAGGTGGTCGCCCTGGGCGTCCTCGTAGGTGAGGCCGGGGATGGCGGCGAAGGTCTTGTCGGAGGCCGCGGCGCACTCGGCCACCAGCTTGTCCCACTTCGCCTGGTCGCTCTTGAGGGTGTCTTCGAGGAAGACGATGAAGGAGAGGCCGGCGGCCTTGGCCGCGGCCACGTAGTCGGCCACGGTGCCCGTGCCCGACGAGAGGGCGGTGCGTGCGCCGATGAGGCCGGGGTACTGCGGATTGTCGGTGAGCGGCCCCTGCTTCGTCCAGTCGTACTCCTTGGGGATTTCCCAGGGTTTGACGGGCTGGTTGAGGACCGTCTCGGGCGTCGTGGCGCCGCCGAGGCCCGCCTTGAGCGACGGCTCGGCGAGCCAGCGGAAGGCGTTGGCGAAGATGCGGAGCCAGTCGCTCGGCTTGCCGCCGGCGCCGGCGGTGAGCATCGCCTCGGCGGTGGGGCAATTGGTCGGCGGCGTGAAGAGCCAGTAGTAACGGATGGCCATCACAGCGAGGCGTCCCTTGCCGACCTCGCGTGTCGCCATCAGCGGCGGGGCGGAGGCGATGCCCGCCTTCGGAATCCAGGGGCGGAGGTAGTCGTCGTGCCGCTCTGCGGGGACGGACTTGGTCGAGGCGGCGGCGCGGACGACCACCCGCCAGTCGGGCGAGAGGTCGAACGACATCGGCGGCTCCCAGCCCGTCGTGCTCGCGGCGGTCAGGGTCAGCACCCCCTTCACGCCGTCATTGAAGGGCGGGGCGACGTCGCTGGTCCAGAAGAGGCGGCAGCCCATGATGTCGGTCGCCAGGTTCTTGGGGTCGGACTCCTGGAAGATTTCCCAGCGCTCGCGCGCGCCGAGCTGGGCGAGCCATTCGAGCGTCGCCGTGAAGTTCTTGCTCTCGGACCAGGCTTCGGGATTGCAGAGGAACAGGCCGCCGCCCTTGGCCAGGAAGTCCTGCGCCGCCTTGCGGTCCGCGTCGTTCAGCGTCCCTGCGACAACGACGTTGAACTTCCCCGCCGCGAGGCGTTCGGCGAGCTGGCCGTGCTTGCAGGTGTCGAGTTCCACGCCCATCGCGTGGAGCGGCTTGGCCGCGTAGTCGGCGTGAACCCCGCCGACAAAAAGCACGGCGGGCAGGGCCTCGCCGGCGTGGGCCTTCGGCCACACGAGTAACAGGAACGCTACTGCGCACCACCACGGCCTCTTGCTCATCGGGCTTGTCTCCTGTGTTCTCAGTTCACCAGGAACTGGAGGAGGCGGGCGGCGTGGCCCTGGCTCTTGGGGTTCTTGTCGGCGGACACCCGAAGCGTGAGCTCGTGATCGCCGGGCTTCAGTTCGGCGTCGAACAGGTAGGCCCATGGGATGTGAAGTCCCTCGCTCCATTGGGTGAACTGGTCGAGCTTGCGAAAGGGCGCGCCGTCTATGCTGAACTCCAGAATGCCCACGTCGTAGCCTGCGGCCTCGAGGACGCCAATCGCGGTGCCGTTGAACTTGAGCTTGAGCGTGGCGCCCGGCTCGTTGGCCTCGAGGACCGGGCAGTTGACGAATTGTTTCCTCGTAGCGCCCTTGGACGGCTTCCAGTTGGGCACGAGCTGCCAGCCGCTCCGAACCGTGGCTTCCTTGATGTCCACGAATCGGCCGCGGCCGTAGTGCTGCGGGTCGAGAGGCTTATCGGGCAGGGGGTGCGGCTTCACCGCGGCGTCGGCGGGGAGCGGCTCCTTCCAGGCGGCGTCGAGGAAGCGGCCAATCGAGGCGGCGTAGAGCTGGTGGCCGAAGGGCGAGGGGTGGAGGCCGCCGAACTTCTTCCAGTCGAACTCCCCGTTGTCAATCCGCAGCGTCACCTCGCGGGCGAGGTCAATGGCCGAGACGCCGTAGTGTTGCGCCACCTTCTCGTGCGCGGCGATCTGCGGGGCGACCTGGCCCTTCCGCACGTACTCCATCTTGTCCTCGTCGGCGCAGTAGAGGATCACGAGGTCAATGGCGGGGTTGAGAGTGCGGGCCTGGCGGATGATGCCCTCGACGCCCCGGATGCTCTCGGTCGCCGTGCGGCTGTTGTGCAGGTCGTTCACCGCGAACTCGAAGAACAGCAGGTCCACCGGCCCCTTGGGGAACACCGTGCTCTTGAGGCGAAAGGGCGCGAGCGTGGTGTCGGTGGACGAGATGCCGGCGTCCACGAAATCGAAGTCGGTGTCGGGGTATCGCTTCTTGAGCAGTTCCTGCGTGAACACCCGCCACCCGTTCGCCTCAGTGATCGAGCCGCCGAGAAACGCCACCCGCGCCTTCTTCTCGCGCTCGATCTTGATCCGCGAATTGGCCAGGCTGCCGCGGAGGGCGAAGCAATGGTCGGGGTTGCTCCCCATGCCCTGCTGTCCTGCGGCTGCCGCCGCAGCCGCCACAATCGCGAGCGTCGCCATCATCGTGTTCTGTCCTCTTGAGGGGTTGGAGGCGGAGCCGATTCCCTTGCCTCGTCGTCGCCTGCGATGTCGAGCGTCGTCCAGCCGAGGAGAAAGTCGAGAAACTGGCCGAAGCTGAAGCCGACCCGCGCGCTCGGGGCGATGAGAGTCGCTCCCACGTCCACCTCGAAGGCGTCCACCAGCTTCGGTCCGGGCGCGCGCAGCCCCCGTCCGCGGCCGCCGACCGCGAGAGCAGGAAAATTGATTCCGAATCCCGACGCCACCAGGCGATAGAGGGGAGAGCACTCGCGCTGCTTGACGTCGGGGAACCAGCCTCCGCCGGCGTCCGACCGGGGGGCGTTGCGCCATTGACAGTCAACCAGCAGGAACGGGGCGATGAAGGCCAGCAGCAACGGATCATCGTGGCCCGCCTCCTCCCCCGTCAGCAACGCCACAGGCACAAGGACGTTGAGCAGCGGGTAGCCGAAGTGCACATTCCGGCCGTTGCCGTGTCGGGGTCCGACGGGGTGGCGGCCGACGAAACCGGCCATGTGGCTGCCCGACGCGCCCACGCCCGCTGCAAGCCAGTCTGTCGCGGCCAACTGGATGTCGAGTCCAATGCCCGTGCCGGCCTCGGCTCGGAAGCAATCGGCAAAGTCGAGCCCACGGTTCCGCCAGTAGGCCGCGGGGCAGGCGCAGCCGGCGGCGAGGAGCACCAGCCCGATGAGAGCAGGCCAGGTGCAGCGCATGGAGCGCCTCCGCGCTATCGTTTGAGGTCGATGTCCTGGCGCTCGCCGAGGGACTCGTTGACAACGACGAGGGCGCCCCTGTCCTGGGCCAGCAGTTGCTCGTTGGCGTTGAGGAGTTCGATGCCGTATACGGTGCCGTCGGGAGCCATGTCCACGTTCAGGGCGTCGCTCGCGCGGATGGTCTCGACGCCAGTCGCCTTCTCGCGCAGGCGGATGTAGGCGATGTTGTAGCGGGGGTCGTAGGTCAGTTGCATCGTACAGGTTCCCTGCTCCTGCACGCACAGTATAGCGCGCGGCGGGGGGAAAGCAAGGATGCCAACCCCCAGAGGAGGAGGCTGGCATCCTTGGTGGCGTTCTTGGCTCAGCGGCGGCTTCAGCTCGCCTGGGCGGCAGCCGCCGCCTTGGCCTGACTGGCGGCCTCGCGGTCGAGGAGTTCCTGCCACTTGCGGTCCACCTCGGCCTGGAGTTCGGCGATGACCCTCTCGCCGCCGGGCTTGAAGAGGTGGGCGAAGCGGCCCTGGGGCTTGAGCCACTCGACGAGCGGCTTCTTCTCTTTGGGCTTGTAGTTGATCTTCCACACGCCGTGGTCCACCTCGAAGAGCGAGAAGAAGCAGGTCTCGACGGCCAGGCGGGCCATGGCCATGGACTCCTCGACCTTGCAGCGCCAGCCGCGATGGCAGGGGGCGAGGACGTTGAGGAACGTCGGCCCGTCAATCTCCAGTGCCCGCTGGACTTTGGCCATGAGGTCGCGGGGGTTGTAGGGGCTGGCCTGGGCGAGGTAGGGCAGGTTGTGGCCGAGCATGATGGCCGTGAGGTCCTTGCGGTTCTGCTCCTTGCCGCCGTGGACCTTGCCTGCGGGCGCGGTGGAGGTGGCGGCGCCCTTGGGCGTGGCGCCCGAGCGCTGGATGCCGGTGTTCATGTAGGCGTGGTTGTCGTAGCAGATGTAGAGCATGCGGTGGCCGCGTTCCATGGCGCCGGAGAGCGACTGGAGGCCGATGTCGTAGGTGCCGCCATCGCCGCCCATGGCGATGAAGTTGATCTTCTTGTCGGCGGGGATGCGGCCGCGGCGCTTCAGGGCGTTGTAGGCGGCCTCGGCGCCGCTGATCGTCGCGGCGGAGTTCTCGAAGGCGTTGTGGATGAAGGGCACGCGCCAGGCGGTGTAGGGGTAGATGGTGGTGACGACCTCCATGCAGCCGGTGGCGGAGCCGACCACGGTGTCCTTGCCGGCGGCGAGGAGGAACTGGCGGATCATCGAGGGGGCGGTGCAGCCGGCGCACGCGCGGTGGCCGCCCGAGAGCAGCTCGGGGCAGTCGGTGAGGTCTTTGAGGCGGATGGCCATTCTGAAGCCCTTTCGGTGTTAGGTTATCGGTGTTCGGGGTTCGGGGTAAGAGCCGAAGACCGTTTCATTCCCTCACTCCGATATAGCGCGCCTGGGCGGCATCGGCGCCTTTGGAGACGGCCTCCAGGTCGCGGAAGATGCCCACGATTTCGTCGGCGATGATGTCGCGGCCGCCGAGGCCGTAGACGTAGCTGGCGAAGGGGGCCGTCATGCGGCCGTAGGCGGCGGAGCGCACCTCGTGGAAGAGGGGGCCGCCGTTGAGGCCGTAGGAGATGGCGCGGTCGAGCACGCCCACGGCCTTGGCGTGGCGGATGGCCTGGATGATCTGCGGGCCGGGGAAGGGGCGGTAGAGGCGGATCTTCAGGAGGCCGGCCTTCACGCCTGTCTCGCGGAGCGCGTCCACGGCCACCTTCGACGTGCCGATGGTGGAGCCGAGGCCGACGAGGACCAGCTCGGCGTCGTCGAGGCGATAGCCTTCGAGGATGCCGTAGGAGCGGCCCGAGAGGGCGCCGTATTCGCGGCTCACGGCCTCGATGACGGGCAGGGCGCCCTCGATGGCCGCCTGCTGCTGGCGACGGGCCTCGTAGTAGTTGTCGGGCAGGAAGAGCGCGCCGACGGAGTACGGGTGCTCGGTGTCGAGCAGCGAGCGCGCGGGCTGGTAACTGCCCACGAAGGCGCGGGCCGGCTCGTCCTTCAGGATGTCCACCACCTCGCCTGTGTGGCTGATGATGAAGCCGTCGAGATTCACGATGGTGGGCGTGAGCACGTCGGGGTGCTCGGCGATGCGGAAGGCCATGAGGGTGTTGTCGTAGGCTTCCTGCGAGTTTTCGCTCCAGAGCTGGATCCAGCCCGTGTCGCGGGCGAGCATGGCGTCGGAATGGTCGCAGTGGATGTTGATGGGGCCGGACAGGGCGCGGTTGACGAGGGGCATGACGATGGGCAGGCGGTAGGCGGCGGCGATGTAGCACACCTCCACCATCAGGGCATAGCCCTGGGAGCTGGTGGCGGTGGCCACGCGGGCGCCGGCGGCCGAGGCGCCGATGGCGGCGCTCATCGCGCTGTGCTCGCTCTCCACGAGCACCATCTCGCTGTCCACGAGCCCGTTGGCGTGGAAGTCGGCGAACTTGTGCATCAGCTCAGTCTGCGGGGTGATGGGGTAGGCCGGGACCACGTCGGGGTTGGCCTGGCGCAGCGCCTCGGCGGCGGCGTCATTGCCCGTCAGCGAGACGCGGGTCTGCTCAGCGATGGTGGCCATGGCTTGGGTTGCTCCTGGGGGATTATTCTTTCGGGCCGGCCTCGGACTCGAGGACCATGGAGAGCGGCTTGCGCTTGTCGGGGCACTCGTGGGCGCAGATGCCGCAGCCCTTGCAGTGGTCGTAGTCAATGCCCTTCATTTTGCCCTGCTCGGCGCGGATGGAGGAGTCGGGGCACAGGATCCAGCAGGTGAGGCAGTGGCTGCACTTGGCGGGGTCCCACACGGGACGGTAGGTGCGCCAGGAGCCGGTGCGATACTGGGCGGCGTTGCCGGCCTCGGGGATGGCGCTGCCGATGGGCATGGTCTTCGCGGTCAGGGGCTCGCTCTTGGTGCTCATTCGCCTTGGACCTCCTGGTAGGCGCGCTGGACGGCGGTAATGTTGCCCTGGACGACGGCGGCGCCGAGCTTCTTGAGGAACTTCTTCTCGATGTCGTGGAAAACGGTCTCGAGCTTCATGAAGCCGCTGACGCGAAGGAGGGCGCCGATCATCGGGGTGTTGGGGATGGGGCGGCCGATGGTCTCGATGGCGATCTTGGTGGCGTCCACGGTGTACACCTTGCCGTGGCTGACGCCGAGCCGCTTGCGGATAGCGGCGGGGGGTTCGGGGGTATTGACGATGATGGCGCCGTCGGGCTTCAGGCCGTCGGCCAGGTCGTCGGCGCCGATGAGCGTGGCGTCGAGGATGACCACCACGTCGGGCGCGGTGATCGGGCAGTGGAGGCGGATCGGCTCGGAGGCGATGCGGGTGTAGCCGCGGATGGGCGCGCCCATGCGCTCGGGGCCGTACTCGGGGAATCCCTGCGAGTACTTGCCCTCTTCGAGGGCGACCTCGGCAACCATGGTGGCCGCCGTCTTGGCCCCCTGGCCGCCGCGGCCGTGCCAGCGGATCTCGGTGAGGTCCTTTGCCATGTCGGGCTCCCGTTTCCAAGGTACACACAACAGCCTGCCGCAGGGCAGGCCGGGCTCGGGCGGGGCGGGATGCCTCGCTCCTGCCGGGGAATCACAGATCGGCGTCGGTCACCCTCGACAGGTCGTCCAGCAGGTACGAGACCGACTGGTACCGCGCCTGGGGGCGCGGGTCAATGGCCTGGAGGATGATCTTCTCGAGCGGGCGGCTGACCGAGGGCCGCACCGTGCTGGGCCCCGGGATGGGGGTGTTGAGCACGATGGTGAGCGCCTCTTGCGGGTCGTCGCTCGTGCGGTACGGCTTCTGGCCGCACGCCAGCTCGTAGAGCGCCACGCCGAAGGCATAGATGTCGGTCCGCTCGTCGAAGTGGTTGTGGCGGATCAGCTCGGGCGCCATGTAGGCGGGCCGGCCCGTGCGGCGCCCCGTGTCGCGGATCCGGTCGTTCTTGTGCGCGGCCACGCCGAAGTCGATCAGCTTGGCCGTGCCGTCCGCCGCCAGCATGATGTTTCGCAGGCAGATGTCGCGGTGGATGATGCCGCGGCTGTGCACGTACTCGAGGCCGCGGGCGGCCTGGCGCATGATCTCGATCTTCCGGCCCTCGACCAGCGGCGACTTGATCTGGAGCAGCGAGGCGGCATTGCCGCCCGCGAGGTACTCCATGACAATGTAATAGTGCCCGTGCTCCCTGCCGCAGGCGATGGTGCGCACCACGTTGGGGTGCTGGAGCGCCAGCGCCCGCTCGCCCTCCCAGGGCTTCTTGAGCTTCTGCGTCAGCTTGTCGGCCACGCGGTCGCCGTACTCGCTGAGCACCTTGATGGCCACAGGCTCGCGCGTCCGCACGTGCTCCCCGCGGTAGAGCGTCGAGATCCGCCCCACCGCGATCCGCTCGGTCGCGCGGTGCTCGCCGTACACCGACGGGTCGGCGTTCTCGCCGTGCGAGCCGAAAAGCCGATCGAGCAGCGCCACGTCGCTCTCCGCCCTCTAGGGGAGTTCCCACGGCCTCATTATAGTCAGCCGCTGCCGGGGAGTCAAACACGGCTCGCGGCCGCCCGATCGCGACTTGACAATGGGCCGCCGCGCGGTAGACTGCATCGGCGGCGGCGAGGGGAGCCGCCGCAAGGAGGCGGGATGAACGGTGTCTTCGCCCTCTTCGTCGTGGGCGGTATCCTCGCGGTGGTGGGCCTGGCCATTTTCGGCTGGCTGGCCGAGAAGAAGCGCCGCGAGGCATTCGCCGCCCTCGCGGAGCGCCTGGGCCTGGTCTTCAGCCCCGGCCGCGACCCCGCGCTGCCGCTCCGCTACGGCTTCCTCGACGCGCTGCGCCAGGGCGACAACCGCTACGCCTTCAACATCCTCCGCGGCGACTACCAGGGCTTTCCCGTCCAGGCCTTCGACTTCCACTACGAGACCCACTCCACCGACTCCAAGGGCCACCGCCAGACCCACCACCACTACCTCAGCTTCTTCCTCCTCGAGCAGCGCCGCGACTTTCCCGAGCTGCGCATCTACCCCGAGGGCTTCTGGCAGAAGTTCGGCCAGATGCTCGGCTTCGAGGACATTGACTTCGAGTCCCTCGAATTCTCCAGGGCCTTCTGCGTCCGGTCAAAGAACCGCAGGTTCGCTTACGATGTGTGCCACACGCGCATGATGGAGTATTTGCTTCAGCACCGCGACCTGTCGCTCGAGATCGAGCACACCGCCATCGCCCTCTCCTTCAACCGCCGCCTCAAACCCGAGGAGATCCCCGCGCGCCTCGACCAGCTCGTCCAGATCGTCAACCTGCTTCCCGAATACCTGTACCGGAGCTGAGGAAATGACACGGCCCCACACGGACATGCACGGACGCACGAGCGCCGGCGCAGGTGCCTGCCCGTCCGTGTCAGTCCGTGTCCATCCATGTGATGCCGGCGCCGTGCCTCAGGAGACCTGATGGACCCTGCAATCATCGTTGCCATCGTGGCCCTCGCGCTGCTGCTGTTCGTGTTCGGGATGTACAACCGCCTCGTGCGGGCGCGCAACCACTGCACCGAGGCGTGGCACAACATTGACACCGAGCTCAAACGCCGCTATGACCTGATCCCGAACCTCGTGAACTGCGTGAAAGGCTATGCGAGCTACGAACGCGCGCTGCTGGAGAAGATCACCGCCCTCCGCCAGGAGTGCGTGGCGAACAACGGCTCGCCCGAGAGCCAGGCGGCGAGCGAGAATAAGCTCGTCCGCGCCCTCTCTGCCCTGCTCGTGCGCGTCGAGAACTACCCGAACCTCAAGGCCAGCCAGAACTACCTCCAGCTCCAGGAGGAGCTGGTGAACACCGAGGACCGCATCCAGGCCGCCCGCCGCTTCTACAACGGCAATGTGCGCGAGAACAACAACCTCGTCGAGATGTTCCCCACCAACCTGATCGCCAGCATCGGCGGCTTCACCCGCCGCGAATTCTTCGAAATCGCCGACCTCCGCGAACGCAGCGTCCCCGACGCGTCGGTGTGAGGGAAGCGGGGGAGGAATCCCTTCTTCGCAAGAAGGGATTCCTCCCCCGCACCCCCTCCTTGCCAAGAACTCTCACGCTGGGCCACAGCATTCGAGCCGCTCGAATGCCGTGGCCCAGTCAGAGAGTCCTTGAAGGGGGCGACGGGGGGAAAATTCCTGCAGGAACTTTCCCCCCACCATTCCTACGCCTTATCCTTCAATCCATAGAATCGCACGGCGTTGTCGTGGAGGAGCTTGCGCTGGTCGGCTTCTGGGCGGGGGGCGATGATGGCGCGGAAGGCGGTGAGCCATTCGGCGAGGGTGGCGCCGCGGGTGCAGACGGGCCAGTCGCTGGCCCATACGCAGCGGGCGGGGCCGAAGGTCTCGATGCAGGCGTTGATGGCGGGGGCCAGGTCGTCGGGCGTCCACTGGCCGCGCGGCAGGCTGGCCACGATGCCCGAGAGCTTGCAGATGATGCGGTCGCCCGCCTTGGCGAGGCGGGCCATGTCGCGCCGCCAGGCGTCGGCCACTCCCCTGTCGCCGCCGGGCAGGAGGGCCTTGGGCGGCACATTGCCGCAGTGGTCCACCACGAAGCGGGTGTCGGGGCAGCGTTCGACGAGTTCCGCCGCCTCGCCCAGGCGGGCTGGGCTGGTGCAGATGTCGAAGCTCATCCCCAATTCGCCCAACAGGCGGATGCCCTTCACGAAGGCATCCTCGAGGTACTGGCCGGGCTTGCCTGTGATCTGGCGGACGCCTTTGACATACGGGCTGCCCCTGAAACGCGCAATGTAGTCCCTGAAGCCAGGCTCGGCCACGCGCGCGCCGATCACCGCGGCGCAGGTCGGGTTGTCCTTGCGCTGGCAGAGGTCCACCACGTATTCCGCCTCGGCCAGCTTGTCCTCGGGCCGCACGTCCACTTCCATGTAGACGGCTTTGGCGATGTTCAGACCGGCAGCGGCCTCGAGGTAGTGCGTCATCACGTAGTTGCGGGTTAATTCGCCGCCGGGCTGGAGCCATGGCAGGCGCAGTTTCGTGAGGTCCCACAGGTGCTGATGGGTGTCTACGGCGGGCAGCATAGGTGGTTCTCCTGCGAAGGCGGCGAAGCAGCCGGCGGTGACGGAGGTCGCCATGAAACGGCGACGAGTGGCGAGCATGGGCAGTCTCCTGGTGTGACCGGAGAGGATAACTGGATGGTTGGATGAATGGATGATTGGATGGTTGCCTGACATTCATCCACCCATCCAGCCATCCATTCATCCCTCAATGAAGCGTGTCCAGCCCCCGAATCATGTAGGCCTGGAGCAGCCCGCTCTCATCGGAGTTGAAGAAGGCCATCGAGCCGTCGGGCGACAGGAACGGATGCGGGTGCGTGTCCTTGTTCCGCGACGAGCGCGGGTCGAGGAGATACCACCAACGTTCCAGCGGCTCGCCCTCCTTGGCTGGCAGGTCGGCGAGGTACAAGTGCCAGCCCTTCTCGTGCCAGGCGTCGGAGACGAGGCGGCGGCCCGCAATGTCGGTGGCAAAATGGCAGAAGCGCGGCTGGGGGAAGGTGCGCGTGAGGTCGTTGCGCACCCCGCCCGGCGTGCGGATGCCGACGTGGCCGGCGAAGGGCGCGGGCGGGCTCTCGATGAGCTGGTTCTCGGGCGGCTTGCGGGTGCCGGTGCTGGTGATCGCCCGGGGGGAGCGGCCGCGCCAGCACTGGTGGCCCTGCGGGTGCTCGTTGCCGTCGCGGCCCCAGGGCAGGTTGCGGAAGTCGGTGCCGTCGTCGCGCACGGCGTGGATGTCGCAGCCCTCGGGGCCGACCAGCTTGATGATGCTGCCCCGCTCGTTGCACTGGTTGCCGTGGTTCTCCTGCACCAGGAGGTCGTGCGAGGCGGCGGCCTCGGTCGAGCGGCAGTACTGGGGATGGACGTTGCACCAGGTCTGGCCGTGGAGGATGAGGCGGACGGCGGCCTGTTCAAGGTCGAACATCATCAGGCCGAAGGGCGCGTCCTTCGTCTGCCCGTCGCCCAGGAAGGCCGAGAGCGCGAGCCGCTTGCCATCGGACGAGATGGTCGAGAGGGGGTAGATGCCGCTGGGGCGGAAGCTCGTGTCGGGCAGAGGCGAATCGAGGACGAGGATCGTCCGTCGGTCCGAGCCGTCCAGGCCCACCCGCTTCAGCGTGAGCTTGCCGCCGTTGACCCGTGTCTCGTTGACGAAGTAGTAGAGGGTCTTGCCGTCGGGCGAGACGGAGGGGGCGGTGGCGCCCGTCTCGTCGGTGACGGGCGTCAGCTCGCCCGTCGCCGTTTCGCAGACGAGATAGCGGTGGTCGGGGTCGTGCTGGCTGCTGCCATGGGCATGCGCCGAGCGGTGGAGGATGAAGCGGCGCGAATCGGGCGTGAAGACCTGCGCCTCCATGTACACGTGGCTCGAAGGGCAGTCCTCGCCCGTGAGCTGGAAGACCTCGATTCCCTTGGGCGACCGCGCATCGAGCAAGTCGGGGCGGGCATCCATGTTCAACCTTCCACAAAGGACCGGCCTGATGCTCACTTCGCCAGGCCGATGAGGGTGATGCCGATGAGGATGAGGGCGCCGGCGAAGATGCGGATGCCGCCGCAGCGCTCCTTGAGCACCGCCGTACCGAGCACGATGGCCACGATCTGGCTGAGCTGCCGCGCGGCCACGATGTAGCTCACCTTGCTGGACTCCATCACGTAGAGCACCAGCACGTAGGCCCCGAAATCCAGGAAACCCGAGATAGTGAGCGGCAGCCACTCGCTGCGGAAGAGCGCCGCCACGTCGCGCACCCCGCACCGCCACGCCACGTAGGGCGTGAGCATCACCACCGTGACCACCCAGTGGATGTAGTTGAACGGGATCGGGTCGGCGTAACGGCTCATCGCCAGCTTATCAATGATCGAGTAGGCCGACACCATCAGGGCAGCCGCCAGGGCGAAGGCTGTGCCGCGCGTCAGGAACGAGTGGTGCACGCGCAGCATGTGCTGGATGCCGGCGCCCTGGAGGTGAATGGCCACGATGGACACGCACACGACCCCGATGCCCAGCCCGCCCAGCCACGAGAGGCGCTCGCCCAGGAAGGCCATGGCCCAGAACGGCACGATGGCCGGGGCGATGCGGCTCAGGGGATAGGCGAGCGACAGGTCGCACGTGTGCAGCGCCTCGGCCAGGAAAATCACGTAGACCGCCTTGGCCGCGGCCGAGGCCACAATGCACACCCACGCCTCGACGCCGAGCCGCGCATCCAGCCCCTGCACCAGGTACAGCGGGAGGAAGAAGACCGCGCCGAGCGCGTACAGGCCCCAGATGAAGGCCAGCTTGTGCTGCGACTGCTTGGCGAAGAAGTTCCACATCGCGTGCCCGACGGCCGACAGCAGCACGATGAGGAGGGGAACGAGTTCCATTGGAAGCCCCGAGCGTCGAGCCGAGAGCCACAAACTACGAGCCGCAAGCTCCCGGCCCAATGCCCCGCCGCTCGGAGGCCTGTGGCCTGTAGCTTGACGCCGCGCTCAGCCCCAGAACGCCCACACGAACAGATAGGCGGCGGTCGTGGCCGCAAGGGTGAACGGCAGGCCGATACGCGCGAACTGGCCGAAGGTGACCGCGTGCCCCTCGCGGCGCAGCACACCCACGGCCACCACGTTGCACGAGGCGCCGATGGGCGTGATGTTGCCGCCGATGCAGGCGCCGATCAACAGGCCCGAGGCGTAGAGAAACGCATCGCCGCCCACCGCAGCCGCGAGCGTCTTCGTCACCGGCAGCATCAGGGCCACGTAGGCGATGTTGTCCACGAAGGCTGACACGAGCACCGAAATCCACACGATGAGGGTGTAGGCGGCGAACTGATTGCCGCCCACGAGATTCGCGATGCCTTCGGCAATGGCCTTCACCCACCCGAAGCGGTCCATCGCATAGGCCAGCACGAAGATGCCGGCGAGCAGGAACATCGTGGGGAACTCGTAGCGCTTGAGGATCTGCTTGGCCTCGCCCGGTTCGTGCATCATGCCCCAGGCGAAGGCCACAGTGCCCAGGATCAGATTGCCCGTGCCGGCCAGCCAACGAAAGTCGGGGTCGAAGCGCGACGACGAGGCGAGGAAGGCGATCATCACCACGATGAAGCCCACCGGCACCCACGTCTTCGGTTTCACTACCTCCACCGGCTCCATCGGCTGGCGGTGGCGGCGGAAGACCAGGAAGAGCACCACGGCGCTGGCCGCCGCGCCCACCTGCATGGCGAAGAACAGCGACGGCTTGCCAGCGTGGAAGAAGAAGTCGTTGAACGACAGGCGGAAGGCGCCGGCCAGCAGCATGCTGGGCGGGTCGCCGATCAGCGTGGCGGCGCCCTGGAGGTTGGCGCTCACCGCGATGCCGATCAGGATCGGCACGGGCGACACCTGGGTCCGCTGCGAGATGGCCAGCGCGATGGGCGATACCAGGAGCACCGTCGTCACGTTGTCCACGAACGCCGAGATGAGGCCCGAGAACAGGCACACGCCCACGATGGCCAGGCGGGTCGTGCGGCAGTGGTCCACGATCAGGTCGGCCAGCAGCAGCGGCACGCCCGAGGCCATGAACAGGTCGGCGATCAGCATCGCCCCGGCCAGCACGCCGAGCACGTTCCACGACACGGCGTCGAAGACCACCGCGCGCGGGGTGAGCGCGCCGGCAGGGTCCTGGCCGGCCAGCACCAGCCGCGCCAGCGCCATCAACGCGATCCCGATCCACACGCCGAGCGCGCGCCTGCGACACGAGAGGCACAGAAACGCATAGGTGAGGGTGAAGATGCCCAGGACAATCCAGCGGAGCTGCACGGCCGCGGCCTCGACAGGGGAAATATGGGCACTGGGGAGAATGGATGGTAGCGCGCGCCCGCGGCCTTGTCAACCGCCGCCGCGACTCAACTCCAGAAGACCCATACAAAGAGGTAGGCGGCGGTTGTGGCCGCAAGGGTAAACGGCAGGCCGATGCGCGCGAACTGCCCGAAGGTGACCTTGTGCCCCTGCCGCCGCAGGACTCCCACGGCCACGACATTGCACGAGGCCCCGATGGGCGTGATGTTGCCGCCGATGCACGCGCCGATGAGAAGGCCCGCCGCGTAGAGGAACGGCTCGCCGCCCACGCTGGCCGCCAGACCCTTCGCCACGGGCAGCATCACGGCGACATAGGCGATATTGTCTACGAACGCCGACACGGCGACGCTGAGCCACACGATGAGGGTATAGGCGGCGAACTGGTTGCCGCCCACGAGACGCGCGATGCCATCGGCAATGGCCTTCACCCAGCCGAAGCAGTTCATCGCGTAGGCGATGGCGAAGATGCCCGCGAGGAAGAAAACGGTCGGCACGTCGTAGCGCTTCAGGACTTCCTTCGCCTCCTTCGGCTCGCGCCAGAGGCCCCAGGCGAAGGCCAGCGCGCCCAGGATCACGTTGCCCGTGCCCGCCAGCCACACGAAATCGGGGTCGAAGCGCGACGAGGAGGCGAGGAAGGCGATCATCACGGCGATGAAACCCACGGGCACCCAGGTCTTCGGCGGCGTGACCTCGAGGTGCGCCATCGGCTCGCGCTCGCGGCGGAAGATGAAGAAGAGCGCCAGCGCGCTCACCGCCGCCCCGACCTGGATGGCGAAGAAGATGGCCGGCTTGCCCTGGTGGACGAAGAAGTCGTTGAACCCCAGGCGGAACTCGGCGGCGAGGAGCATGCTCGGCGGGTCGCCGATCAGCGTGGCCGCGCCCTGGAGGTTGGCGCTCACGGCAATGCCGACGAGCAACGGCACGGGATGGGCGCCCGTGCGCTGCGCCATGGCCAGCGCCACGGGCGCCACCAGCAGCACCGTCGTCACGTTGTCCACAAACGCCGAGATGAAGCCCGAGAACACGCACACCGCCACCAGCGCCGCGCGGGCCGTGCGGCAGCGCTCCGCGATGCGGTCGGCCAGCAGCACCGGCACGCCCGAGCGCATGAACAGGTCGGCGATCATCATCGCGCCCGCGAGCACGCCCAGCACGTTCCAACTGATCCCCTCGCGCGCGATGGCCGCGAGGGTGAACGCGCCCTGCGGGTCCTGGCCCGGCAGCAGGTAGCGGGCCGCGACGAGCGCGACTACGCCGGCCCACAGCACCTTCACGCGGTGCCCCGTGGCGAAGCACAGCCAGCCGTACACGACGACGAATACGGCCAACACGATCCAGGCGAGCATCGCGCGATTCCTCTTGGGCCATGGCGGTCCCAGCGCCACGGCTTCGGTGCATGATAAGGGGCGATGCCGGCTGTGTCAACCGCTGACGCAGGTTTGACAGGGCGGGCGAATTGTGGTTCCATTCGCACACGACGCGTGCTATGATTAGCGAAGAGGGTGTCAGGAGACCTTCGGCAATGAGTCTGCTTGTGCTGGCGGCCTTGTGCGCCGCAGTGCTGCTGGGCGGCTACGTGCTTTATGGGCCGATGCTGTCGCGGCTGCTCGGGCTTGACCCACACGCCAAGACGCCAGCGGTGGAATTGCGGGACGACGCGGACTACGTGCCGATCAGTCCGCGTTTTCTTATCGGCCAGCACTTCTCGGCGATTGCCGCGGCCGGCCCCATCGTGGGGCCGATCCTGGCCGGGCTGATGTTCGGCTGGGTGCCCGCGCTGCTGTGGATCGTGCTCGGCTCGATCTTCATCGGCGGGGTGCACGATATGGCCGCGCTTGTCGCCTCGGTGCGCCATAGGGCCCGCTCGATCGCCGAGGTGGTGAAGGAGCACATGACGCAGCGGGCCTACCTGCTGTTCCTGGGTTTCGTGTGGCTCGCGCTCGTCTATGTGATCGTGGCGTTCACCGACATCACGGCCTCCAGCTTCGTCGGCGTGCAGGAGCTTGAGAGCGGCGAGAGAGTCTCGGGCGGGGGCATCGCCACGTCGTCGCTGCTCTACCTGGCCTTGCCCGTGGTGATGGGCGTGCTGCTGCGCTACGCGGGCCTGTCGCTGCGGTGGGCCACGATCATTTTCCTGCCGCTCGTAGGCGTGGCCATCTGGGCGGGGCAACACATTCCCCTGGACCTGGCCGCGTTGCTGGGCCTCTCGGGCAACCAGGCGGTGAAGGTGTGGGACGTGTTGCTGCTGGCTTACTGCTTCGTGGCGTCGGTGGCGCCGATGTGGATCCTGCTTCAGCCGCGCGGGCACTTGGGTGGCTACTTCCTCTTCGCCTCGCTGGCCGCGGCGCTGCTGGGCGTCGTGTTCGGCGGCAACGTGGCCCAATTCCCTGCGTTCCGGGGCTGGACGGCGCCGGGTGGCGACGCGTTGTTTCCCATTCTCTTCATCACCATCGCATGCGGCGCGTGCTCGGGGTTCCACGCCATCGTGGCGTCGGGCACCACGTCGAAGCAGTTGCGATACGAGACCGATGCGAAGCCGATCGGCTACGGGGCGATGCTGCTGGAGGGCATGGTGGCGGTGGTGTCGCTGCTGTGCCTCATGATGCTGGCGCCGGGCGATGCGGCGCTCAAGAGCCCGAAGCCCAACTTCATCTATGCGCTGGGCATCGGCAAGTTCCTGGGCGTCGTGGGCATTGACCCGGTGCTGGGCATCTCGTTCGGCCTGATGGCGTTCACGACGTTCGTCTACGACACGCTGGACGTGTGCACGCGCCTCGGGCGGTACATCGTGCAGGAACTGCTGGGCTGGCAATCGCGGGGCGGGCGCTGGTTTGCCACGGCGCTCACGGCCGCGGTGCCACTGGCGTTCGTGATGCGCACCACGCTCGACGCCAAGGGGGCCGTCATCCCCGCCTGGAAGGTGTTCTGGGGCCTCTTTGGCGCAAGCAACCAGTTGCTGGCGGCGCTCACGCTGATCGGCGTCACCGTGTGGCTGTGGCGCACGGGGCGCGCGCGCTGGGGCTGCCTGATCACGGGCCTGCCCGCTGTGTGGATGTATGTGATGAGTGTGTGGGCGCTGGTGCTGGCGATCGCGGGCAGCTTCGGGGCCAAAGGAGTCACGGCGGACCCTGTGCCGTGGGTGGCCCTGGTGCTGATCGGGCTGGCAGGGCTGATGCTGGTCGAGGCTGTGCGCGTGTTCATCAGGCCCCTGTCGCGGCCCCCCGCGCCCGCCACGGCCTGAGGCCGGACATGGAACGGGAGAGCGAATCGCTTCGCCCTCCCGGGATGCGTACGCGGTGCGCGTCTCATACCGTCAGCATCGTGCGCAGGTTCGAGAGGTCCACCAGGTGCTGGCGCTCCTCGTCAATCAGCTCGTCCACCATCGCCGCGTCGCGGTCCGACACGAGCGTCTTCATCTCGCTGAGGAAGAGCAGGGTGTTCTTCTCGAAGAGGATGGCCGTGGACACCGCCGCGACGTCGCCGCCGGCGTCCTGCGCCAGCTTGACGGCGGCCTCCTCGTTCGGGAAGGTCTTGCCGTTCATCAGCGCGTTCATGTAGTTGGCGTACTCGCCCGGATAGGTCTCGTTCTGGGCGGGGAGGCCCAGGCGGTCGCGGAGGGCGGTGAAGGCCTTCTCGTGGCCCTCTTCCTGGACGGCGAGCCGCCGGGCCGCTTCCTTGAGCACGGGGCTCTTCGCGCATTTCGCCAGAGCGTCGTAGAAGAGCTTGCCGTTGTGCTCTTCCTCGATCGCCATCTGCACCACCTCGGCCACTCGGAACAACCCACCGTTCGCCATCGGCCTGCCTCCTCACGCTGTGTGTGACGCGGATGCCCGAGACCAGTCCCCCCGCTTCGCCTATCATAGGGCAGAGAGCGTTGCGGCGCAAGGCGAAGAAAGGGACAGACGGGACCCAGGGGACAAGCAGGGATGGGGTCCATGGTGTCTCGCTTCGTCCCAGTGTCCCTTGGGTCTCTTCCCCCTCATGGGCGGCGCGGGGTCTGGCAGTTGCGCCGCTGCTCGGAATCGGTATACTGCATGCGGGAGTTGACGCGGGATTCGCCTATGGTTCATCGCATCGAGGTCGGTTATCGGCACGGGGTGCGGGACGCGCACGGCGAGGGCGTGGCGGAGAGCATCCGCACGTTCCTCGGCCTGCCGGTCGAAACGGTGCAGACGCGCACCGTCTACAAGGTGCACGCCGACCTGACGCCGGCCGAGGTGGAGGCCGTGCGCCGCGAGTTCACGGACCCCGTGATCGAGCGCTCGGCGGTGGGTCGGCTCGATGCTCCGCCTTTCCACTGGATGCTCACGGTGGGCTACAAGCCGGGCGTGACCGACAACGTCGGCCGCACGTCGAAGACGGCCATCGAGGACATCCTGGGCCGCCGCTTGCCCGACGCCGACGCGGTGTACACCGAGCGGCAGTTCCTGCTCACCGGCGCCGAGCTGGGGCGGGACGACGTGCGCCGCATCGGCACCGGGCTGCTGGCTAACGAGCTGATCGAGACGATCACGGTGCAGAGCCTCGAGGAGTGGCGGGCGGCCGAGCCCGACCTCTCGATCCCCGTCGTCGAAGGCGAACAGCGCCCGACGGTGCGCGAGTACAACCTCCGGGTCTCCGACGCCGAGTTGATGCGGATCAGTTCCGAGGGCATCCTGTCGTGCTCGCTGGAGGAGATGCACGCGATCCGCGACTATTTCGCCGACCCGGCCCGACAGGCCGAGCGGCGGCGCTACGGCCTCGGGCCGAACCCCACCGACGCCGAACTGGAGATGATCGCGCAGACCTGGAGCGAGCACTGCAAGCACAAGATCTTCAATGCCGAGATCGAGTACGTGGAGGATGGCCAGGTCTCGCGGATTGATTCGCTGTTCAAGAGCTACATCCGCCGAGCCACGGAGGACCTGCGCGACCAGTGCCCCTGGCTCCTCAGCGTGTTCCACGACAACGCCGGCGTCATCGCCTTCAACGACCAGTGGAGCCTCGCCTACAAGGTCGAGACCCACAACAGCCCGTCGGCGCTCGACCCCTACGGCGGCGCCATCACGGGCATCGTGGGCGTGAACCGCGACCCGTTCGGCACTGGGAAGGGGGCGCAGCTTCAGATCAACGTGTGGGGCTACTGCCTCGGCTCGCCCTTCTTCGAGGGCGAGTTGCCCGAGGGCCTGCTGCACCCGCGCCGCATCCGCGACGGCGTGCACAAGGGCGTGATTGACGGCGGCAACCAGAGCGGCATCCCCTACGCCCGTGGTTGGGAGATCTTCGACGAGCGCTACCTCGGCAAGCCGCTGGTCTACTGCGGCACCGTGGGCATCCTGCCCCGCACCCTTCACGGCCAGCCCTCCGAGCACAAGAAGGCCAACCCCGGCGACCTCATCGTGATGGCCGGCGGCCGTATCGGCAAGGACGGCATCCACGGCGCCACCTTCTCGTCCGAGGAGCTCCGCAAGGAGTCGCCCGCCCAGGCCGTGCAGATCGGCGACCCGATCACGCAGAAGAAGATGACCGACTTCCTGCTCGAGGCCCGCGACCTGGGCCTCTACACGTGCATCACCGACAACGGGGCAGGAGGGCTCTCGTCCAGCATCGGCGAAATGTCCACGTCGGCCGGCGGCGCGGAACTCGACCTGGCCGCCGCCCCGCTGAAGTACCAGGGCCTGGACCCGTGGGAGATTCTGCTCTCCGAGGCCCAGGAGCGCATGAGCTTGGCCGTGCCGCCGCCGCACATCGCGGCGTTCCTCGACCTGGCCCGCCGCCGCGAGGTCGAAGCCACCGTGCTCGGGCGCTTCACCGACTCGGGCAAGTTCCACGTCCGCTACGGCGACCGCACGGTGGCGCTGGTGGACCTCGAGTTCCTCCACAGCGGCCTGCCCAAGATGCGCCTGAAGGCCGTGTGGACGCCGCCCCGGCCGCCCGAGCCGCACCTGGCCTCGGCCCCCCCCGTCGCGGTGGCGCTGCCCGACCTGCTCGCCGAGTTGAACCTGTGCTCCCTCGAGAAGAAGAGCCGCCAGTACGATCACGAGGTCAAGGGACTCACCGTCGTCAAGCCCTTCGTCGGCCTCTACAACGACGCGCCGTCCGACGCCTCGGTCTTCCTCGCCGACTACGACGGCGTCGAGGGCATCGTGCTCACCGAGGGGATCAACCCGCACTACTCGGACGTGGATACGTACCACATGGTCGGGGCCATCATGGACCTGGCGCTCCGCCGCGCCGTGGCGACGGGCGCGCGGCTCGACCACATGGCCGGCCTCGACAACTTCTGCTGGCCCGACCCCGTGCAGAGCGCCAAGACGCCCGACGGCCACTACAAGCTCGCACAACTCGTCCGCGCCAACAGGGCCCTCTACGACTACGCCACCGCTTTCGGCGTGCCCCTCATCAGCGGCAAGGACTCGATGAAGAACGACTCGACGCGCGGCGGGGTCAAGATCTCCATCCCGCCCACGCTGCTGTTCTCTGTCATCGCCAAGATGGACGACGTGCGGAAGGCGGTGACGATGGACGCGAAGTGCGCGGGCGACCTGGTCTACGCGGTGGGCGAGACGAAGGCCGAGCTGGGCGGGAGCGAGTACGCCCGCTACCTGGGCCGTCTGGACGGCCACCCCGAGCGGATCGGCGCCAGCGTGCCCCGCGTCTGCGCCTCGGTAGCCAAGGCCACCCTGGCGGCGATGGCGCAGGCCATCGAAAAGGGCCTCGTGCACTCGGCCCACGCGCCCGGCAAGGGCGGGCTAGGCGTGGGCCTGGCCAAGGTGGCCTTCGCCGGCGAGCTGGGCATGGCCATTGACCTGCGGCGCGTGCCCGCCCTTCGCGTGGACCGTGACGATGTGCTGCTATTCTCGGAATCCAGCAGCCGCTTCCTCGTCACCGTGGCGCCCGCCGACCGGGCGGCCTTCGAGGAGACGCTAGGCGGCCTGCCCTGCGCCTGCATCGGCGAGACGACCGACGAGCCGCACCTGCGCCTCGTCGGCCTCGACGGCGCGCCCGTCCTCGACGCCAGCGTGATTGACCTGAAAGCGAGGTGGAAGGCCACCTTCGAAGGAATCTGAAGCGGATGAATGGATGAATGCAGGAGAAGAGCAGGGGTGCTCTTCATCCATCCAACCATCCAACCATCCACCCATCCATTCATCCTCTCCCGGGTAACCACGGGGCCTGCGATGGCACAGGGAACGGTCAGATATGCCAAGTGACGTGAGAGCCTTGATCATCACCGGCTTCGGCCTCAACTGCGAGGCCGAGACCGCCCACGCCTTCCGCCTGGCCGGCGCGATGCCCGAGCGGGTGCACCTCAACGACCTGCTCGACGGCCGTCGCTCGCTCGAGGAGTTCCACATCCTGGCCGTCATCGGCGGCTTCTCGTTCGGCGACCACATCGCCAGCGGGCGCGTGCTGGCCAACCGCCTCAAGCACCGCCTCGACGAACCGCTCCAGCGCTTCATCGCCGACGGCAAGCTCATCATCGGCATCTGCAACGGCTTCCAGACCATCGCCAAGCTCGGCATCCTGCCCGGCTTCGACGGCGACTATCGCCGCCAGACGGTGACCCTGACGCACAACGACTGCGGGGTGTTCCGCGACGCCTGGGTGCGGCTGCGCATCGAGCCCGACTCGCCGTGCGTCTTCACCCGCGGCCTCGAGCGGCTGGAGGTGCCCGTGCGCCACGGCGAAGGCAAGTTCGTGCCACTCGACGACAAGGTGCTCGAGCGCATCGAGCGCGAGCGCCTCGTGGTCTGCCGCTACGCCGACCCCGAGACCGGCGAGCCCACCGTGCGCTTCCCGCACAACCCCAACGGCTCGGTCGCCGCCATTGCCGGCCTGTGCGACCCGAGCGGCCGCATCTTCGGCCTCATGCCGCACCCCGAGGCGCACCTGTTCCCGTGGAATCACCCGCACTGGATGCGGCATGCGATCGCCGGCGCCCTGCCCGCCGAGGGCCAGGGCGTGGCCGTCTTCCGCAACGCGGTCGCCTTCGCCCGAGCGACGCTGCTCTGAGCCGCCGGCTCCGCCCGGGGCCGGGGCCAAGTGCCGCTCCCCAGAGAAGGGGGCGCGCTCGGGCAGGGCTCGGGTGAGGGGCCCGGGCATTCGGCCTGCTGTCGCGTCAGGGCGTGGCAGGGCGGAGGAAGGCGCGCAGGAACGCCGTTTCCTGCGGGTCGTACGGCGTGCCGTCGCGGCGGAAGAGGTCGTGGTGCCACACCGGCGGGTCGGGGTCGCCCTTCTTCGAGCCCCAGGGCAGATGCGTCTGGGTCTTGCCGTTCACCAGGCCCCAATTGTAGCAGGCGATCTTCTCGTGCTGGAAGAAGGGCAGATGGGACTTCGGCAGGCTGCCCATGCTGCGCGCCAGCCACTCGGTGCACAGGAGGGGCCGCCCGTGGGCCTTCAGCCCCGCCACCAGGCCCTTCACGGCGTCCAGGTTGCCGTAGCTGTGGAAGCTCGCGACGTCGGAGAGCTCGACCTGCGCGGCGTTGTAGTCCCGGAGGCCGCCGTTCCACACGCCGATGGTGAGGGGCTGGGTGGGCTTGGCCTTCCGCGCCCAGGCGAAGCACGCGCGCACCAGCGGCAGGCTCTTGCCGCCCATGCCCGAGTTGCCAGGCTCATTGTAGAGGTCCCACACGACGATCCGCTCGTCGCGGGCGAAGTGCCCGACGATATCGGCCACGTACCGCTCCAGGTCGGGCCAGGCCTTCTCGTCGGCTACGCGCTCGTGGCCGGGGCTGGGGGTCCAACCGGAGTTGTGGACGCCTGGCACCGGGTCGTCCTGCTTGCCGAGATAGGGCTGCTTGTTCGCAAAGGCGCAGTCGTCGAAGAGCACGGGCATGGTCGAGAGGCCGCGCTTGGCGGCGATGCCGACGAACTGGTCGAGCCGCTTCAGCGTGCCCTCGGGGTCGCGCTGCCAGACGAGGTATTGCACGAAGACGCGGGTGGAGTTGAAGCCGAGGCCCTGGGCCAGCGCCAGCTCGCGGTCAATCAGGGCGGCGTCGAAGGTCTCGGCCTGCCACATTTCGGTGGTGTTGACGGCGTTGCTGGGCACGTAGTTGCAGCCGACGAGCCACGGTTGCCGGGCATGCCAGGCATTCGCCTGCTCGGCGCTCCATCGCCTTGGGGCCTCTCCCGTCGCCACCGCCGCAACCGCCAGGACGGCGAGCGGGCAGGAGAGCACACAGGTCACCATCTCGTGTCACTCCTGGGGGCTAGCCTTGGCAAGTCCCTCGGCCACCGCCGCCTCACGGAGGCGCGGGTCCGAGGTCGAGATTCGGACGGTCACCCCGGACTCCTGGGCCAAGAGCTTCGCGGAGGCCAAGTGTATCGCATCCATGCCGCGAAGGCTGTGGGTACCACAGAGGTCTCCCGCGAGTTCTACGATTCGTTGTGTGACCTCGACGACAATGTAGTCCTTCCACGCAATGGCCAAACTGGAATTGGCTTTGCGGTGGTCCTCCGGGGAAAGGTAGCCGTCGCGCTGCTTCCGCGCGAACGCGCTGCGGACCCCGGCATAGGCAATGCGGGAACTGGCCAGCTCATCAGCGGCCCCCGCCAGCCGCTTCGTCGCTGCGCTGTCGGACTCCTGGAGGAAGAGCTTGACCATATCGCTGCTATCGAGGTGGAGAGTCACTCGCGATCCTCGACGATGATCTCGGATGCAGGCTTGCCTCCGACCGGGATCGGGTGTTCCAGCCCCTTGGGCTTCCCGCCGCTCCAGCTCACAAGCCCTCTCTTGATCAGCGGCTCGAGCTTCCTGCGGAGTTCTGCCTCCGCGGACGGAACGACACGGGCGAACGGGCGACCGCGATCCGTCAGTTCCACGTCCTCGCCCTCGCGCACCTTGCGCGCGTAGTAACCGAGCCTGTTCTTGAACTCTCGCAGCCATGCCCTCACCATTGGGGTCACCTCCACAGTGGGCTTGTACCTACATTGTGCCGTGCTTGTGGCTACAATGCAAGCATCTGGGGGGGACCGGGCAGTTCAGGCGGATCAGGCGAACCGGTCCGTGAAGCGCCCCTCAGCCGCCCTGTTCGCCGAGCCGCGCGATGTGCGGCAGGTCACGGTAGCGGCCTGCGTGGTCGAGGCCGTAGCCCACGACGAACACGTCGGGCACCTCGAAGCCGCAGTAGTCAATCGCCACCTCGACCCGCCGCCGGCTGGGCTTGTCGAGGAGCACGCAGGTGCGCACGGACCGCGGCCCCGCCGCCTCGACGGCCCCCCGCACCGCGGCCAGGGTGCGGCCCGTGTCCGCAATGTCGTCCACGATCAGCACGTCGCGGCCCTTCAGGTCGAGCGGCTCGAAGCCGTTCATCACGACCCGGCCGCTCGACATGGTGCCGTCGCCGTAGCTCGACGCCTCGATGAGTTCCATAGTCGTCTCGCCATCGAGGTGCCTCAGCAGGTCGTTCACGAAGACGGCGGCGCCGTGCAGGATGGCGAGCACGGTGAGCGGCCCGTCGGGGCCGTCGCGGCGGATGTCGGCGGCCAACTCGGCCACGCGGCGGGCGATCTGGTCGGCCGTGAACAGCACTTCGCCAGGGCTCATCGGCTACGGGAACCTCCTGGCGATGAGGGCCACGCGATCGGGGACGCCCCGGAACGGCCCAGCCCCGCGTTTGCGCTCGTCAAACAGGGCGAAGGGGTGGCGAGCCAGGGCATCGCGCCGCGTGGGGCCTGTGGCGTCGCAGAGGGCTGCTTCCCTGAGGAGCAGCTTCGCAAAGGGCGTGCGCGTCGAGATGGGGGCGAACAACTCATGCCCGCGCACGGCCTTGCCTCCTTTGGGCCGTGATTGGCATTGACTCTTGCCAATTGGCGCTGTAGAATGGCAGCAGACAAGGAGATGACACCATGGCAACCACCAAGGTGGACCATTTCGGCCGCGTGGTCATCCCAAAGCCGATCCGCGATGACCTCGGCCTTGACGCCGGCACAGAACTCGCTGTGGAGAAGAACGGGGACACGGTTACGTTGCGGCCTACTGACCATTCGCCACGCCTGAAGCGTAAGGGCCACGTTCTGGTGTTCGCCGGGGGCAGAGCCACCGGAGACATGACGGATATCATCCGCAAGGTGCGTGAAGAGCGCGACCGGATGGTCTGGGGCCTGGACGAGCCGTGAACTATCTCTTCGACTCCTCGGTTCTTGTCGCCGGCCTCGTTGAGATCCATCCTCATCACGCTCGCGCACAGCCCTGGCTGGACAGGATGGGCGCCGGCGAGATCACAGTGTTCGTGACCGCTCACGCTCTGGCCGAGACGTATTCTGGGCTGACGAACCTGCCCATCACTCCCAGGGTCCAGCCACATCTGGCGTGGGAGCTGATCCGCGACACTGCGGCGCAGGCGCGCGTCGTTCCCATCACGGCGGCGGACTACCAGCGGACCATGCAGCGTGTGGCTCAGAGGGGGCTGGCCGGCGGGATCGTCTACGACGCCCTCATCGCCACCGTGGCGGCAAGACTCAATGTGGACGGGCTGGTCACGTTCAACGTGAGGCACTTCCAGCGCGTCTGGCCCGAGGGCCACGACCGCATCCTCGCGCCGTGAGGCCAGCCGCTCACGCCCGTGTTCTCCCGCCCTCGCCCTCTCACTCATACGCCCCCAGTTCCTTCGCCAGTTCGACGATGCGGCGGAAGTTCTCGAGGCTGACGGATGACGGCACCGAGTGGTCGCTGGAGAAGATGTAGCCGCCGCCCTGCTTGAGCACGGGCACCACACGGCGCATCTCGGCCGCGATGGCGTCGAAGTCGTCCCACAACACCGCGTTCACGCCGCCGTGGAGCAGCAGCTTGTCGCCATACTGCTTCTTGATGGCGAGGGGGTCCATGCCCGCCTTCACCTCGAGGGGGTTCAGGCCGTCGAGGCCCATCTCGATGAAGTCGGGCAGGAAGGGATTCACGTCGCCGCACGAGTGGAGGATGGCGGGGATGCCTTTGGCGTGCGCCCACTCGATGGCGCGGCGGTGCACGGGCTTGACCAGTTCGCGGTACATCTTCGGCGAGAAGAACTGGTGGCCCTTGTAGCCCATGTCGTCGGGCCAGCGGATGGCGTGGAAGCGGTAGCCCTCGTCCCACACCTTCTGGAACAGCGCGAGGTCGAGGTCCAGCATCGTGTGAAAGATGTCCACCACCCACTCGGGGTCGGTGGCGAGGGCCATGAGCACGCGCTCGGTGCCGACGAACCAGGAGTGGGTGACGTCGAAGCCGAACCAGAAGCCGGCCTCGATCCAGTAGCCTTGCCGCTCCCAGAGGGGGTAATGCTCTCGCAGGTGGTCCCAGTTCACGCGGTCGAGGGTGGGCAGCATGCGCTCCTTGGCCTTGCGCCACGAGTCGGCGTCCACCACCGTGTGGGCGAGGAACTCGGGGGTCGAGGCGGCGTGCTTCCAGGTGCGCTGGGTGGCGCCCCAGTTGGTGGTGTAGACCGAGTAGGTGTCGGTCTCCTCGAGCGTCTTGCGGGGGAAGCGGGGGCTGTTGTCCACGCCGATGCCCACGGTCTTGTCGAGGCCGAAGAAGTCCACGTAGGACGTGCCTTTGGGCATGCCCTCGGCTTGCCAGCGTTCGATGGTGGCGCCCCACGGCCCGTCAATGATGGGCACGCGGTCGGCCTCGCGGTGGTCGAACATGCGCTGGAAGCGCTCGCGGGAGGTCATTGGCTCAGCCATGCGGAGTCTCCTTTCGGATGGCAGGAGCATACGCGACGGGGAGGGACGCGTCAAGGGGTGACGCGCTCTGGCTCGGGCTCTTCGACGGGGCCGGGCAGGCGCCGGGCGGCGCCGCGGGCCGAGCCGCCGGCCTTGAGGTAGTGGCGGTACTTCAGCTCGTCGCCGGCCACGGTCACCTCGATGTCGTCCCACCAGGCGTCCACGCCGCCCTCGCTCTTGACGAGGACTTTGCCGACGTAGTACCCGCCGCTGACGCGGCGCAGGCGCACGTTCTCCTCGCCGATGCGGAAGCCGTAGAGCTTCCTGTCGGGAGCAAGGGCCACCACGCGGCCGAGGTAGCGGTCGTCCTTGCGCTCGTAGCGGGTCGTGTCGCCGTTCGCCGCGCGCCACACGCCGCCGATGTCGCCGGGGTCTTCGGCCTTGGCCTTGGGCGGGCGCCGTTCGCCTTCGCTCGTCAGCCGCCGGGCGACAGAGGTCGTCTTGCCCTTCTCGGCCGCTCGCACGCTGGTGAAAGTGTCGCCCTGGACCGTGATCTCGATCTCGCCGGCGGCTTCGGCCTTGCCGTTGTCCTCGCGGCGCATCTCGACGCTGCCCTTGTAGACGCCCGGCCCGGTGCGCTCGACGCGGATCGTCTCGCGTCGCTCCTCGGCGCCAAGCAGGGTGCCTACGTAGCCCTTGCCCTCGCGCTGGAAGAAGAGAATCGCGCCCGCGCCGTCGGCCCAGGCGCCGGCGAGGTCGAGGTTCGGCGCCTCGGGCTCGGCCCCGAGTGCGGCCAGGGAGACGATGAGGGCGATGGCTGGCTTCATGGCAGCATGGTCAACGGATTCTGACGGTTCTGAAGCGGGAAGGCGACGGGCCGGCCGAGGCGATGGGACTCGAAGACGGCGACGATCATCTCGGTGGCGGTTCGCACCTCGGCGAGGTGGCATTCGGGCTGGCGGTCGCCCTCGACGGCCGCGAGGAGGTCTTTGACCGCCGCCACGTTGCCGGCGTCCAGGCCCCCGCCCTGGAGCGGCTCGGGCTTGTCTACGCCGGCCGACGTGACGGGCAGCCACTTCTTGCCCGTGCGGCCCGGCGACCAGGACGGGTCGGGCAGGAGATACACGTCGCCGGGGTAGCCCGGATAGAGCTCGAGGATGCCCTTCGAGCCGAACACCTGCACGCCGAACCGGGTGGGCTCGCCGCCCGCCTTGCGCACGGAGTCGAACGTGGCCGTGGCGCCGCTGGCCAGGCGGTAGGTGGCATGCACCTCGTCGCCGGCGAGCGGGCCGATGCCTTCGGCGCCGTCCTTCACGTCCGCCTTGCTGATCGGGCGGCCGCCCTGGAGCACGGTGGCGAAGCACGATTTCGGTTCGCCGCCGAGCACGAGGATGAGGTCGAGCACGTGGCTGCCGAGGACCCACAGGTCCTCCCCTCCCCCCCGAGCGTCCTCTTTGCCGCGGCCGCGGAGCTCGAGCACCTGGCCGAGCGCGCCCGAGCGGAGGAGTTCGCGGACGACGGGCAGCCGCGGGCTGTAGCGGGTCTGGTGGGCGACGGCGAGTTTCGCGCCGTGCCTTTCGCAGGCGGCGGCCATCTCGTCGGCCTCGGCCAGCGTGCGGCACAGCGGCTTCTCGAGGTAGATGCCCCGCACGCCGCGTTCGGCGGCGGCCACGACCATGTCGCGGTGCTGGTCAAGCCAGCGGGGGCCGATGCTCACGAGGTCGGGCTTCTCCCTGTCGAGCAGCTCGCGGTAATCGGCGTAGCCTTTCGGCGCGTTCAGGCGCTTGACCGCCGCGGCCAGGCCCTTCTCATCGGCATCGGCCACGGCCACCACCTGCGTGCCCGGCACCTCGCGCCACACGGTGTCGAGGCCGTGCCCATAGTTGCCTCGGCCCGTGTGGCCGATGACGCCGACGCGGTACGTCGCCTTCGGCGCTTCGGCCGCGAGACTCCGCCGCGTCGCGGCCACGGACAGGGCCGCCGCGCCCATCACGAACGTGCGCCGGTTCATTGCGGCTTCCTAGCCATGCAGGCAGTGCAGCATGTCGAGCGTGAGGGCGTGCTGGCGCGGCCGGCCGCGCAGGAACGCCTCGAAGTCGTCCACCAGCATCGTCACGATGCGCACAACCGACTCCATCGGGGCGCCCGCGCGATGCGGCGTGAGCCAGGCGTTGGGCAGGGTCCGCAGCGGCGAGTCCTTCTCCAGCGGCTCCTTTTCGAAGACGTCGAGCGCCGCGAAGAGATCGCCCTTGCGCAGCCGCTGCTCGAGGGCCTGCATGTCCACGAGCCAGGCGCGGCCGACATTCACGAGCAAGGCATTCCTCTGGAGAGCCGCAATCTCCTTCTTCCCCAGCAGATGGTGCGTGCCGGCGTTGTTGGCGGCGCACAGCACGACGATCTCGGACTCGCGGCACAGTTCCATCAGGCCGACGAGCCTGGCGCCGAAGCGCTTTGCCACCGCTTTCGGCAGGAAGGGGTCGTAGGTTCGCAGTGCGACGTGGAAGGGCGCGAGCAGCTCGGCCAGGCGCTGGCCGATGCCGCCGAAGCCCACGATACCGACGGCGCGCCCCGTGAGCTGGCGCTCGGTCGGGTCAATGTCGAGCGGGAAGTTGCTCACCCAGTGCTCGGTGCCGGCTCGCATGGCCGCGTGGTAGTCGCTGAGCCTGCGGAGGCCCGAGAGCGTGAGGGCGAGGGCCATCTCGGCCACGGCGGGCGACCAGCCGCGGCGCGCCTCGGAGACGGCGAGGCCGTGCTCCAGCTCGGCCCGCGCCCCGGCCTGATTCAGGTTCAGGTGGCCGGCGAATCGCAGGCGGGGCGCCCGGGCCAGCAGCTCGGGCGTGAGCGTGGGCCAGCCCCACATGATCACCGCGTCGGCCCAGGCCAGGTCGCGCGCGATCTCCTCGGCCTGATTGTGCGAGCGCTGGCGCAGGGTGGCCAGCCTGCGCAATCGGGCGAACACGCCCTTGAGCTGCGGGCACTGGAAGAAGCCGGGGGGCAGGTTCACCAGCAGGCGGCACTTCTGGCGTCGGGCCATCGCAGATTCTCCAAGGCGGAGGAAACCGATCCGTCACGTCCTGCCCGCAGGATAGGCGAAAGCCGCCGTCGCGTCAAGCCCGGCCCGCGGATACAGCGGCAGAGCGGCCACCACCTTCCGCGGCGCCACGATCCGCCATTGAAATGCCCGGCCCGCGGTGTATAATGAAGTGTGCGCCCAGGAGGCGATGGAGGCATCGGGTATGCTGCTCGAATACGTGCAGGCCGCGCTTCGCCACGCGAAGTACGAGATTCTCCCTGACGACGGCACCTACTACGGCGAGATCCCCGAGTGCCAGGGGGCCTACGCCTGTGCGGCAACCCTCGAGGGCTGCCGCGAGCAGTTGCGCGAGGTCATCGAGGAATGGGTCCTTTTCCGAGTCCACAAGAACCTCCCCCTGCCCGTGATTGACGGCATCGAGTTGGCGATCAAGGACGTAGCCTGATGCCTCCCCTCGGGCCGGTCAAGCGGCGGGACCTCATCCGCTTCTTGCGACAGCTCGGGTTCGACGGCCCCTACTCGGGCGGCAGGCACCAGTTCATGGCCAAAGGCGAGCTCACCCTATTCATCCCCAACCCACACCAGGGAGACATTGGTGTGGGACTCCTGGCGAGGGTTCTGCGCCAGGCGGGGATAGACAGGGCCGTGTGGGAGAAGCTCTGAGCCGGGGCTCAATCGGCCAGCGGCTTGACGCGGATGTTCTTGTAGTAGGTCTTGCTCTTCGGGTCGTGGGCCTGGAGGCAGAAGGTGCCGCTCGACGGCTTGCGCGGCGCGTCGTCGGGGAAGGTGTACTCGTTCACCACCTGGTCGTTGACCTTGATGACGACCTGCATCCCCTTGACGATGATGTGATAGGTCCACCACTCGTCGTCCTTCACGGGCGAGACGTTCATCACGTTCTTGATGTTGTACAGGCTGCCCGTCTTCTTCGGGTCGCCGTGGGTCTGGTTCACCTGGCACTCGAAGCCCTTGCTGGGCCAGCCGTTGGGCTGGAACTCGGTGTGGAAGTAGACGCCCGAGTTGGCGCCCGGTTTGGTCATGATGTCGAGCTTCAGCTCGAAGTTCTTGAAGTTGTGCTTCTGCACATCGCCGTCGTAGTAGAGGTGGCTGCGCCCGTCCTCCACGCAGATCATCCCGTCGCGGACGCTGAACGAGCTGGCCTTCTCGCTCGCCTTCCAGCCGTCGAGGCTCTTGCCGTCGAAGAGGCTGATCCAGCCGTCCTCCTCGCCCGCAAAGGCCCCGCTCACCAGCACCAGCACGCCCGCCAGCACGCCCATCCACTTCATCGCCGTCACTCCGAGGGTTGGGGTCGGTCGCCACGAACGCCAAGAGTATACTCGCCGAGGCCCCTGCCCGCAAGCCGGGGAGCCGCAAGGCCGTTCTGACGTTGACTCGCGCCGCGCATCCCTGTAGAATACCCGATCAAGCGTCAGCGTAATCCCACCGGGTTCCTGTAAGGAGGATGCGATGAAGGGCAACGCAAAGGTCTTGGAGTGGCTCAACAAGCTGCTGGCCGACGAGCTGACGGCGATCAGCCAGTACATGGTCCACGCCGAGATGGCGGAGAACTGGGGCTATGGGAAGCTCGGCGGGCACTTCCAGAAGCGCGCGATTGACGAGATGAAGCACGCCGAGAAGCTGATCGGCCGCATCCTGTTCCTCGAAGGCAAGCCGGTCGTCAGCCAGCTCAACGAGATGCACATCGGCGCCGAAGTGCCCAAGATGCTCGCCAACGACAAGGGCGCCGAGATGGGCGCCGTCAAGTCCTACAACGAGGCCATCGCCCTCTGCGCCGAGGTCCGCGACAACGCAACCAAGGAGATGCTCGACGGCATCCTCAACGACGAGGACCGCCACATTGACGAGATCGAGGAGCGCCTCGACCAGATCGAGCAGATGACCCTTCCCATCTTCCTGACCACCCAGGTCGGCTGAAATGTCGTGAGACGCCTGCTGCCGGCAATCGCCGCACTCGGGCTCTACACCCTCGGGGCGGAAGCGGGGCCGGACGACTGGCCCCGCTTCCGCGGCCCGAACGGCACGGGCATCAGCGACGCCAAGACCATCCCCGCCACGTGGACCGACCAGGACTATAACTGGAAGGTCACGCTCCCCGGCACTGGCCACTCGTCGCCTGTCGTGTGGGCCAACCGCCTCTTCGTCACCTGCGGCGACGCCAAGACGGCCACGCGGATTCTCCTCTGCCTCGAGGCCGCCACGGGCAAGACCCTCTGGCAGCGCGACTTCGCAGGAAAACCCTACCGCCAGCACGGCGACAACGCTTACGCCTCGGCCAGCCCCGCCGCCGACGCCGACGGCGTGGTCGTATCGCTCTCCACGCCCGACGAAGTGGCCCTCGCCGCCTTCGACAACGAGGGCAAGGACGCCTGGCGCCGCGGCCTCGGCCCCTGGGTGGGCAACCACGGCACCGGCGTATCGCCCATCATCGCCGGCGACCTCGTCATCCTCGCCAACGAGCAGGAGGACCCCAAGCTCATCCCCAGCATGTACGGCCCCAACCCCACCACCCCGGCCGGCAAGAGCTTCGTCGTCGCCCTCGACCGCAAGACGGGCGAAACCCGCTGGCAGACCGAGCGCACGACCAAGATCTCCCCCTACTCCACCCCCTGCATCGCCCCCTCGCCCGACGGACGCCCCGAACTTGTGCTGTCGAGCAACGCCCACGGCATCTCGGCCCTCGACCTCGCCACGGGCAAGCCCGCCTGGGAGTTCGGCAACGTGTTCAAAGACCGCTGCGTGGCCTCGCCCGTCATCGCCGCGCCCGCCAGCGCCGACGCCTTGCCCCTGGCCATCGCCAGCTACGGGGCGGGCACGTCGGGCGCCCTCATGGTCGCCGTGCGCGCGGGCCGGCCCGCGAAGGGCATCGAGCCAACCCTCGCCTGGCAGCTCAAAGGCCCCGTGCCCCTCGTCCCCACGCCCGTCGTCAAGGGCGACCGCATCTTCCTCTGGCACGACAACGGCACGGTCGCCTGTCACAACGTCGAGACGGGCGAGCAGGTCTGGCGCGACAAGGTGCCCGGCGCCTTCTACGGCTCGCCCGTGTGGGTGGACGGCCGCCTCTACTGCATCTCGAAGGCCGGCGACGTGTTCGTCGTCGCCGCGGGCGACAAGTTCGAGCTGCTCGCCCGCGTGCCGCTCGGCGAGCCCAGCTTCGCCACGCCCGCCGTCGCCAACGGCGTCCTGTACCTCCGCACCCGCACCCAGCTCTTCTCCCTCGGCGGCAGGAAGCCCTGAGGCAGACGTCTCTCCCCAATTGCCGATTCTCGGCCTTCCGGCCAAGTCTCGCACAGAGTCCGTAGTGTCTCCAACTCGAGAATCGGCGATTCGCCTCGTTCCGGCTCAGAGTCGCACAGAGTCGCCAGAGTCGCCCACTTCGCGCGGGGGGCATGGAAACTGGGACACTAGGAAACTAGGGACAGTCACCGATTTGCACGGACGCTCCGGAAACTAGGGACAGTCACCGATTTGGGAAACTAGGGACAGTCACCGATTTGCAGGGACGCCCTCCGGACGCTCCAGCGTCCAGAAGCAAGCCGCTGCCCCGGTGCCCCTGGAGGGGCACAGGCCCCCCGAGTCGCATTGCCATGGGCACCTGTGCAACCAGCAATGGGCTCTGTCATGCCGAGCGAAGTCGAGCCACTTATCTCAGGCGTCAGGACCAGAGAGATTCCTCGACTTCGCTGCGCTCCGCTCGGAATGACCCCACGGAGACCCTATCGCTGCCAGAGTCTCTGCGGAAGGCCCCGGAACACTGAAGCATGCGGTGCGGCATGCCATGCGGCCATGCGGCGCCAGGCAAGAATGGCGAATGGTGTGACTGGCGTGAAGCTGAGGATCGGCTTCGAGTTAGAATGGAGCCTTCTGCACGCATGCCCATGCAGACATTAGTATGTCAAGGACGAGTAAGCACAGCAGGTGGGCCTCCAGCCAAAGAATGCGCCCTGTCCACTCGTGGTCGTGGAACTCGACTTCCCGTTGTGGGTCGTAGAGAATGCGGAAGTTCCCATGCGCAAGGGCATTGCGAATGTGCCTGTACGGAGCGTCTTTCCGATTGAGCTCGGCACAGAGTCCGCCCTCCGTCGAATCAGCCGGCAGGATGCCTGCAAGACGCCCAAGCACCGTTTCCCGCGGGTACACGAGGCAGAGGTACATGCTACACAGCAGCCATGCCTCTGCTACGGCCGCAAACGTCCTATCGTCGACCCATGGCCTCGCGCTGCGGACGGCGCGTTCAAGCACGCCCATGGCAGTCGCGGCGGTCATCAATTCTTCGAGCGGGATATCATCGCAGGCGTGTGGCCGAATGTCCTCGAACAACCTCGGGTGCCAAGACTCGGAGAGGCTGCGGAGCCATGGGGCACAGCGCCCGCTCCCTTTGCAGTGCTCGCGCAAGTCGATAATCCCGCTCTTGTACCACGGAACGTCTGCCACAGGAGTCTCCTAGCCAAATAGTAGCCAAATAGGGACAGTCACCTATTTTAAGTTGGCGCGCGGCCTCCCGACCGGCAAGGCTCGCAACCGCCGGCCCAGCGCGGCCTCGAGCCTGCCCAGAAAGGCGTCCGAACCCAGCGGGCGGCCCCGCCGCGTGCGGAAGCGCAAGCCGAGCAACTCCTCCTCCGCAGGGTCGCTTCGGAGAAGTTCGCGCCACTCGGCGGCGCTCCAGCGCTCGCGCCAGGCCGCCAGGTCGAGCAAGCCGCTGGGGTCGCCCGCCTCGCCCACGTGGGCCGCGGCGCTGGACCACGGGTAGCGCCACGCCAGCCGCACCATCCGCGCACGGACCGGGTTCCGCTCCGCGTAGCGCACCGCCGCCGCCAGGTGCGCCTCGTCGAGCGGGCACGAGTGGAAGCGGTTCTGCCACAGGTGCCCGCAGCGGCCGTGCAGGCGGTTGACGGCCTGGGCGTAGACGAAGTCCGTCCGCCCCACGGCCCTGGCAAGCGAATCCTCCGCCTCGGGCACGGCGACGAGGTGGACGTGGTTGGTCATCAGGCAGTAGCCGAGGACCCGCAGGCCGAACTCGCGGGCGTGCCGGGCCAGGAGGGCCAGGTAAGCGGCCCGATCGTCATCGGTGAAGAACACGTCCTGGCGGTTGTTCCCGCGCTGGGTCACGTGGTGGGCCAGGCCGGGGATGACAATGCGGGCAATGCGTGGCATGGCCATAGCATGCCACGCGAGTGGACGACTGTCAATCCGCGGCGCAGGAACAGGAATAGGTGACTGTCCCCATTATCCCACAAGGCGGATGAGTGTAGAGCGGACGGTGTCCTGGCAGATAGCGCCCAAGGGGCCGGAGCCGACAGGGTGCACGTCGCCGTTGACTTGCGCTTCGCCGTGGCGAAGTAACGGGTCACTCTGTGTTCTCACCTCTGACCCAGGCGCGCACGGCATCCTGGTGGGTCTCAAACCACTCTTGGATGATCTGGCTTGCGTGCTCAACGTTCCGACCATCGGTCCACCATGCCTCTTGGGTGTTGCGGTCGTTCTTCCACCATGCGTCCTCGAACTCCTTGGGGAGACCGAAGCCATGGCGACCGGAGAAGTGCCTAAGGTATCCATATAGTTCCGCCCTCAGCGATGGTGGCGTCTCGCCTGCGCGCAAGAGGGCCATGCACTCTTCAACGACGTCCTGGCGCAAGGCGTCCAGAATGCTGAGCGCCACGACTCGGTGTTGTGTCGGGCGGCTCGTATCGCATAGGGCCCGCAGCCAGGTGGCCCTCCCCGTACTGGGATCCCCAGCGAGCACTGCGCGGCGGCGAAGAGCCAGATCACGGAGTTTGGAATCAACCCCCCTCCGAAGACGAGCCGGCTCCTGGTTGCCTGTGAAAACCCGCCAAAGGACGAGAAAGAAGCTTCTTATGAAGCGTTGCTTCCTCAATTCGGGTCCGTCTTCCAGTTTCCACATCTCGTAGGTACACAGCCCTTCGCACGCCACCTCCCTCACTTTGATGTTCTCATTAGGGTCAGCAAGGCGCTCTAGGAACAGCGGGGCGGTGAAGTGTGGGTTCATACACAACAGCCGCGCCCTGTACGACGCATCCAAGGGATCGGACCCGCCGGCGTCCTCTTCAGAAGGGTTGCGGCCCCATTCCGTTCCCGATTTTCGCAGACAGGCAGCGTAGTGCTCGAATTCCGTTGACGGCCAGAGCCTGAATCGGATCTTGTTCAAGCAACTGCAGCCAAAGATGCAGGCCACTGCCAAGGCGAGAGCGATGATTGCGCATGCCGCTAGCAGGCGGCGCCGCGCTGGAACCGCGAGAAGGCCGGAGCGGTTCCCTCCGCTCCGGGTCGGAATCCTAACCACCGGTCACCTCCTAAACACCCAGAAGGGGGACCAGTTGCTCTTGAGGCCGCGGTTGTCCACGGCGCGGACGCGAATCGCGTATAGCCTTCCCAGCACGAGTTTCTGGGGCTGCGGTTTCCCTGCGTCGAGCGCGGCGAGTTGCACCTCAGATGCCTGGACGTCTCCCTCGCTCACGATTTGAGTCGTGTCCACGTAGTAATACTGGTCCCAGCCCTTGGCCTTCTGGTATCGATCTATGGGTCCCTTGACAGGGAAGACCTGATACCGATAGAGGTTCACATTGTCATTTGGGTCCGGATCGGCGGCTGCTGGCCATGTCGCGCTCAGGTAATCTTGGCGCGAAGTGGGGAGTTAAAGGGCGGACTAATAC